>JAUMZM010000084.1 GCA_030528125.1 Tissierellia bacterium | reverse complement strand
CGAGGATTTTTTCATTTCCTCGCCTTTTTTATTTTAGGACTTTTGCAACAGCCCCATTTCATTTTAAGAAGTAATTAAATAATTGTGGTGTGGAAATGAAAAAGAAAAAAAGCATAGTTTATAACATAAAAGTGGTTAAAATAATAAAAGAATGTACACCTAGTCAAATTCCATTGATTATAGCAAATGCCGTTTTAAAAAGTGTTCAAGCCATTATAAATATTTTGTTGTTTAAGTATGTTTTTAATATGTTAATAAATAAAGTTGAATACGATGCTTTGATAACAAATATAATTATAATTTTCTTTACTAATATGATTATTTTAATGATAAATATATTTATAGAGCAGTTTTTTATAGCTAAAAACAAAAGAATTATAGTGGGTCATTTTCAAAAATTACTGCTTGATAAGAGTGTTAAATTTGAGCTAGAGTGTTTTGAAAAAATGGAATATTACGATGAATTTAAAAAATCTAAAGATCAGATAGAGAAAAGAATAGAAGATATTCAAGAAACACTTTCAAATTTTGTGACATCAATTTTAGGAATTGGTGCATTTATTGGTTTAATAATAACTATGGAACCAATTGTAATTATATTTTCATTTTCAAGTGTATTAATGTCCTTATTTTTAAATAAAAAAGCTATAAGTATGCAATATGATTTTTATGAAAAAATAACACCATTAGAGCGAAAAGTGGATTATTTTCTTAAAATTAGTACTGATAGAGAATATGCTAAGGATGTAAGAATGCACTCTGGATTCGTATCTTTGATTAAAATGAAATTTAACTATAATTTGTCAAATATAATTAAAATAATTAAAAGTTTTTCTAAAAAATACTCATATGTATTAGTGTTTCAGAACTTGATTGTTCAAGGCGTTAATCTGATTACAGTAATTTATATTGTACGAAAAGTTTTCTTTAAATTAATTTCTATAGGAGATTTTGTAGCACTAGCCGGCAGTAACCAGCGATTGATTGAGTATATCAGCACATTATTCAGGGTTATTCCAGAAATATATGAACATGGTTTGTATTTAGAAAATCTATTCAATTTTTTGGAATACAATGTAAAAGTATATGATGGTGAAGTAGATTATGTTGATGAGAAAAATCTTGAGATACAGTTAGAAAATGTTAGTTATATGTATCCAGAAACAAATGTATATGCCATAGAAAACCTAAATATGAAAATAAAGCAAGGAGAGAAAGTTGCTATAGTTGGTGAAAATGGAGCAGGTAAATCTACATTAATAAAATTATTGTGTAGATTATATGATCCCACATCGGGTCGTTTATATTTTAAAAATGAATTATATAAAGATTTAAAAATAAATATTATAAGGGACAATATAAGTGTTCTTTTTCAGGATTTCAAAATGTATTCGTTACCTATAATTGATAATGTTTTAATGAAAGAAGTAACAGAGAAAGATGTTGATTTTGGGAATGTAATAGAAGTGCTACGAGTACTAAGAATGTTGCAAAGGATAGAAAAATGTGATAACGGGATATTCACAGAAATATCTAGAGAATTTAGTAATAAAGGGACTTTATTTTCGGGAGGAGAGGAGCAACGTATTGCAATAGCGAGAATTTTTTCTCAAGACAAAAAAATATACATTTTTGATGAACCATTAAGTAATATAGACCCTCTTGCTGAGAGTGAAATATTTGATTTATTGATGGAGAAATGCTCTGATAAGACTCTAATATTAATATCTCATCATCTGTCTAATTTATATAAAATGGATACAATATACTTCTTAGAAAATGGTAAAATAAAAGAAAGTGGTTCACATGAACAATTGATGGCAAAAAAAGGAGAGTATTATAATATGTATATGCGACAATCGGAAAGATATTTAAGGTAGCAATTTTAATTCAATATAAGATATATTGGTAAGAAAAACTTAGCCTTTTTAAATCTTAAATTTGAGGAAATTATTATAAAATAATAAAAAAATAATGGAACAAATGGAGAAAGAATAAAAAATAGAAAATCATTATAGATACATAGATGATATTTCAAAAGACATAAAATTTTAATAGTGAAACTTTGAAAGGGATAGCAGAAATGTTATCTCTTTTTTAATACAAGAAAGGAGATCAGTATGAAAAATTTAGATCAAATAAGACAAGAATCAAAAGAAATAAAAGATAAAATAGAAGACACAGAAGAAAGATTAAGGCAACTAAAAAATCAAGAAAAAAAGATATTAAAACAAGACATAGTAAAAAGAAGAAAAGAAAGAACACATGGGCTAATAACAAGAGGAGCAATCTTAGAAAGCCTTATAGAAAATGCAGAAGAACTAACAGATGAAGAAATAAAAATCCTACTAGAAGAAGCAACAAAGACAAAAGAATTTAAAGAAACACTAAAAATAATAAGAGAAAATTAGGGAAAATATAATAATTAAATCTCCCTTAGATTTCTAAGGGCGCAATTATACACCCTAAAGGGTGCTTGCGTCCTGCGGAGTCAAACCCCTGAAGCGACCAACAACCATTCGCTTTTTAAAAGTCAAGGGTAAATAAACTCGCTAAGGCTCGCCCTTGACTTTTAAAATTTGAAATGAACAAAACAATTAAGCCGACATACTGAAACAACAAAAATTAATTCAGTAGTCGGCTTTTTCTATTCTATCATTTCAAAACGCTCATTCACAAAGTGGATATAAAAATCTATTAAGCCTCCACCTAAAACAACAAAAAAAGAAAGGAAGTGATAAAAATGGCAGACAGTTTTCATTTTTCAGTAAACATAATATCAAGAGGAAAAGGCAAAAGTGCAGTAGCAAGTGCAGCATATATAAGTGGAGAAAAAATAAAAAATGAATGGGACGGAGTAACCCATGACTATACAAGAAAAGAA
>JAUMZM010000083.1 GCA_030528125.1 Tissierellia bacterium | reverse complement strand
GTTTTTTTTATTTCCTCGCCTTTTTTATTTTGGGACTTTTGCAACAGCCCCTTTTCTAAATCTTTATTTGATTTAACTTTTACCCACTTAGTTAATTACTTACTTCTAATCTAATTTGAAAGATTATTAATCATTTGAATAGTTATCGAAATATCCTTGGATTAGAATTACTGGTGTTCCTTTATCTCCAGAACCGCTTGTAAGATCGCATAATGATCCTAATAAGTCTGTAATTCTTCTTGGTGTTGTTCCCAATGTGACATTTGTTCCTACCAAGTTTTCGCCTTTTTCTTTGATTTTTTCTCTAACTTTTTGTGTTAGCTCTTCTTTCTCTAAATCTTTGAAGTCATTATCTGCAACGTATTTTATCTTTATTTCATTTGGAGTGCCTACAAGACCTTGTGTATAGAATGGTGATACTACAGGATCTGCAAGTTCCCAAATTTTCCCAATTGGATCTTTGAATGCGCCATCTCCGTATACCATTACTTCGATTGCTTTATCGTAAGTTTCCATAAGTTTCTTTTGAACTGCTTCTACGAATTTTTGTCCATCTCTTGGGAATAATTTTATTTTTGTATCACTAGATAGGTTTGAACCTAATAGTCCATATTTCTCATTAAAGCCTGATCCGTCAACGGAAGATGTCAATATATCATCAAGTCCTATGACTTTTGATGCGCCGGCATCTTTTAATTGTTGTTTTACAAATTCTCTTGTGTGTATTGAACATACAATTGCTTGATCAGTGTATTTTAAAGCTTTTGTAGGATCATTTGCAAAGTGAATTTCGCTATTTGGTGCGATTTCTTTATAAAGTTTTACATAATCAATTCCTGTAAATTCGTGAATATATACACCAAATTTCTCTCTAAATTCTTCTTCTTCAAGTAAATCATCATAAGGATTTACTCCTGAACCATAAAGCTTCTTTTCATCCATGATGTGATTTCCTACTTCATCTTGTGGGAAACTTAGAACTATGTGAAGTTTCTTTCCTGTCAAAGCAAATGCCTTTAGCATAATTGAAAATCTATTTCTGCTTAGGATTGGAAATATTACAGCAATTTCATCAGCATCTAATTTGTTGTTGACATCTTTTGCTATTTGATCAATTGTAGCGTAGTTGTTTTGGCTTCTTGCAAGTAATGATTCAGTTACTGCAACTACATCTCTATCATGTAATGTGTATCCTTTCTCATCTACTGCCTTTACAACACTATCGTGTACAATCTCTACTAGATCATCCCCTGCTTTAACTATAGGAGTTCTAACTCCTGTTGAAATAGTTCCTGTGTATCTTGTCATACGACGCTCCTTTCAAAAAATACGAAATTATCTTAAAAACAATTAGGCAAGTAATCACTTGCCAAAAAGTATTATACCACAAAATAGCTGTGATTTTTGTCGAAAAAATGTCATTTTTAAGTAAATTTATTTTATTAATATTGATATTTACACTCTTAACCATGACCTTCTAAATTAAACTAAAATAACTATTATGATTAATACCAATCCTTATACTTAGATTTTACCTTATATTTAGCAAAAGTTAACAATTCCTATAAAATAGCTACTATTTTATAGAATATTATCAATTTTTATTGTTGAAATCTTCTCTTAATATGCAAAGTGACTTGTGTCCTTTGGATACTTCTTTGAAGTTTGGTCTTTTCTATAGTTAATTTATAATATGATATAATTAAACCATAAATTATTAATAATTATACATAGGAAAATAAATGAAATCTACAAATAAAATAACCCTTAAATGATACCTTAGAAATGATAAATACTTTTCTAATAATCATTTAAGGAGAATTTATGCAAATTAACAAAAATAAATTAAAATTCTATTATCTAGTAAGCTTTTGCAAAGGACTTGTATTCTACGCTCCCGTAGCACTTCTAATAAGAACAAGAAGAGGGATAAGCTATCAGGAGTTTTTCATACTTCAAATCATTCTATCTGCTGTAATATTACTAGGAGAAATGCCCACAGGAAAGATTGTCGATAAATTCGGTTACAAGAATTCCTTAATTGTATCGCAATTGGTGCTTTTTGTTGCAAGAGTGCTTTTTCTTTTTGCAAATAATCTATTCGTATTTGTAATAGAAGCAATCCTTGAAGGGATATCATTTTGCCTATTAAGTGGCACAGATAGCGCATATATTTATGAAATAGAAGGAGAGGTGGATTATTCTCATTCAATAGCCGTTGCAAGATCCTTTGGAGATCTTGGATTTATAATAAGTACGGTGCTATTTTCTTTGCTATATAGGTATATTAAGCTAAATGGACTTATCTATCTAACATTGATATCAACATTTATTGGATTATTGCTTTTGTTTCTAATACCTAGAGAGATTCACACCAAAGAAACTTCCCCCATACCTATAAGAGAAATATTTTCAAGCATAAAATTAAAAGCTATACCTATTTTATTGGAATCTGCGGTATTTAATCTTGGAAATCTCATAGTAAATTTCTTCTTTATAACAAAAATCCTAGAAATAGGCCTTAGCGAAGAAGTAATGGGACCAATAATCATAGCCTATAGTACAGTTCTTCTGATTTCTCCAAGATTAATAGAACTATCCAGAAGAACTAGCATAAACCTAGAAAATCTATGCGTTATTTCTCTTGCGGTATCATTTCTTGGACTTTATCTTATAGACTCTGTTCTTTCTGTAATATTTATGATAATAATTCCATTATTATTAAATCTACTTACAATAAGAAATTCCAAGAAACAAAATATCTTTGCAGAAGAAAATGGACTTAGAGAAAATAAAGCAACTACAATATCAGCATTTAATATATTTAATGATGGACTTGAGATAATATTTCTCATATTCGCATCATTTATATCAAAGATCTCTGCAAATGCAATCTTTGTGATGTTCGCAATGCTTGTTGTAGTAGTTAGAATTATAAATAACACAAAGACAAAGGTGGTGTTGCAGAATAGAATTATCTATTCTGCGACATCATTTTTTTATTA
>JAUMZM010000029.1 GCA_030528125.1 Tissierellia bacterium | reverse complement strand
AAATTTCAAGGTGAATTATTTTTTAGTTTCTCTTGACATTTGATAGCTGGTCTTTATTTTTGAAAGATTAGGCTAAAGGTTGAACCACTTCCAAGTTTTGATTTTACCTTTATTCTTCCATCTAAAGCTTCGGTAAAAGTCTTAGTAATGGAAAGTCCCAATCCATGTCCGTTGGTCTTTGTATTTCTTGCATCATCTATCCTATAGAATCTATCAAATATATAGGGAATTTTTTCCTTTTCGATTCCTACTCCATCATCTTTTACATCAATATAGATATTCTTCTTGTCTTCTTTTAAGGTGATATTTATATTCCCATCTTTTCCTATGGCCTTTATGGCATTTGTTATAAGATTATACATTATTTGTGTTATCTTATCTGAGTCAGAATTTATTATTACATCATCTTTTATATCTGTAGTTAGCTTTATATTATTATTTATAAGTCTAGGGCTTAGGCTTTCATTTATTGTATTTAAAAGTTTGGACAAATTAAATTTCTCTTTGTGAAATTTTACAAATTCGCTATTATCATCGAAAGTCTTCTTTAGATTATCTACAAGTCCATTTAGTCTTCTTACTTCTCCAAGAAGGATATTAATTGTATCATCATCTGCATCTATTATGCCGTCTTTCATAGCTTCAAGATGAAGACCTAGATTAGTAAGTGGTGTTCTAAGTTCATGTGATATATCTTGTGCGTATTGTATTCTTAGTTTTTCTTGCATTTCAAGATTTTTTGATAGAAATCTTATGTTATTTGTAAGTTCATTTAACTCATTTATCTCACTATCTTTAAGATCTATCGAATAATCTCCATCCTTTATGCTTTCTGCGGCTTTCGATATTTCAAGAATTGGTTTTGAAATTGTCCTTGAGAAAACAACTGATATCAAAAATCCCATAAAGCATGATATAAGTAGCGTTATAAGTATTGAATCTACTGTATTTTCTCTAAGCTCATTGGCTTGCTTACTTGTCTGATAGCTATCTTCCATATAGCCTATCAAAAGATAACCGAAATATTCATTAGTCTGTGGGGAATAGAAAGAATAGCTTTTTGTTACGAATTTTCCTTGATTTTTAAGATTATCATCAATACCTTCAAATTTTGCAATGGATTCATTTTTCATATTAAATATTTCAATGTATACATTTTCTTCTTTTGAGTATTGTTCTAATCTTGCTCTAACTTCTTGTTCGCCTCTATTCCAGAATATTTCTTCAAACTCTGTTTTTATCTTTTCAAATTCTGCATTTCTATCATTTATAAGATAGCTTGTCATAGTTTTATTTATAAATACAGAGATTGATACAGAAAAGACAAGAATACTAAGCAATATTGCAAGGGTAAAGTTTTGAATAAGTTTATTTCTTAGAGACATCGTCTAATCCACTTGACTTATATCCCATTCCATAAATTGTCTTAATATATTGTGGTTTTTTTGGATTATCTTCGATTTTCTGTCTTATGTTTTTGATATGAGTATCTATTGCTCTATCATAAGCATCATAATCAAGTCCAAATGTAAGCTCGATTATTTCCTCTCTTGTGAAAATCTTATTAGGATTTGAGAAAAGAGTCTTTATTATTTGAAATTCGTTTTTTGTAAGGAATACTTCAACTCCGTCTTTAAAGAATTTATTGTATTCAAGATCCATTTCAAGTCTACCATCTTCTGTCTTAATGATATCGGCTCTTGGAAGATTGTATTTTTTGATTCTTCTAAGTACAGCTTTTACTCTCTCCATTAATTCTCTAGGGGAGAAAGGTTTTGTAACATAATCATCTGCTCCAAGTCTTAGACCGCCGATTTTATTTTCTTCATCAACTTTTGCAGTAACCATTATTACAGGGACTTCAGATTTATTTCTGATTTGTTTAATTACTTCTTCGCCTGAAAGTTTTGGAAGCATTAGGTCAAGTATTATAAGAGATACTTCATTTTCGTCAAATACTTTAAGACCTTCTTCTCCATCATAAGCGGTAAGGACATTGTAGCCTTCTTTTTCTAAATATGATTTGATTATTTTTACAATACCAGGTTCATCTTCTATTATAAGTATTGTTATATCTTGCATTTTGTTCACCTCTTATTAGTAGTATACCATCAAAATACTAAAGTTTTGTATAAATATTATGAATGTTAAAATAAAAAAAATACTAGCCATTAATGACTAGTATTTTTTATTTAAGGATATTTAATTATTCGTTATTAGACTGATCATGTTCTTCGCCATTTCCCGTTGAATCTTCATTTTCATGATCTTCTTTCTGATCGTCTTTATCTTTGTCTTTGTCTTTGTCCTTATCCTTATCTTTATCATCATCTTTTTTCTTTTCGGCTCCTAGATCTGAGTAGACTTTTGGAACTTCATAGCCCCAATCTTCTGGATAAACATATCCAAATTTTGCTGGATCATAGCTTCCTTTTCTATCTACAAATGATCTTGATGCGATAAGATTTTGAGGTGTTTTATCTGATGCCAAAAGATTATTTCTAACATCCACATAAGCCCATACGTGCATATCGTCTTTTTCTTTTGGTTGATTCTTTTCATCAAATATTTCTGTTATTACTGTGGATCTTCCATCAGCTCTTGATGCATCTGTTGGTAGCTTACCGCTTATAGTATCAACTTCTTTTTCTACAATTCCATCTGGTCTTTCAAAGCTTTTTGCTTCGTATCCTTCTAGGATTGCTCTATTTACACTTCCCCAGAATCCTGCTGCTGTTGTAGAATCATTTACTAATTTTATATTTTGATTGTCAGCTCCCATCCACACACTTACTGTATAGTATGGAGTAAATCCTACACACCAAAAGTCTGTCTTATCTTCTGTTGTTCCTGTCTTTGCAGCATAATCAATTGATCCAAGATCTCCGATTGTCTCATAATATTGCGCTGATGTTTGAAGTGCTGATGTCATAAGATATGCTGTCTGCTTACTTACAACTTCATTTTTTATTGCATCTTCGCTATCGAATAATACATCACCCTTTGCATCTTCTATCTTTGAGAATGTCAAAGGCTCTATATATTCTCCGCCATTTGCAATTGCTGCATAGGCTGCGCTCATATCTTTTGCTGTTAATCCTGAAGTCATAGCTCCAAGTCCCATAGCTGCGAGGTTCTCATCGTTTTGGTTTTCATTTTCATCTTTAGTGATGAAATTATCTCTGTCTGGATGATCTTTGTTAATAATTCCAAATTTTTCGAGATATTCTTCACTCTTATCTATACCTATCTTATTAAGTGTGCTTACTGCATTTGTATTTATTGAATATTTTATAGAATCTCTAAGAGTTTTTATTCCCATAAAGTATCCATATACATTTGTAGGCCAGATTTTGCCATCATCATTTACGCTAAATGGCACATCATCGATAGGGGATGCTAATGTATATCCATTATCAAGTGCTGGAGTATATGTTGCTATTGGCTTTATGCTACTTCCTGGCTGTCTAGGTTGTTGTGTTGATCTATCTAAATCGGCAAAACCTCCTTGATTACGTCCACCCATAATGGCTTTTATTTGTCCTGTTTTCTGGTCGATTACAACTGTTGATGCCTGTGGCTGAATTACTCCATCTTGATCTATTTCATAATAGTCATTATTTAATGAATATGAAGAGTCATTTTGTATTATGAGATTTTCATGGTTATCAAGATATGATTTAGATATTATTATATTTCCATCTTCATCTTCTCTTATATCATCATTGCTACTAAATTCTATTGCTCCTATATTATGTGTCTTAAGATTGCTGTTATTCTCATCTAGATCATAATAGTCTTTTATAAAAAGATTTGTAGAATTTAATTCAACTTTATCAGAATATATTACAAAATCTCCATTGTCATTGTAATTTGCTTCATAATCAGAAAGATACACATTTCCGTTTTCATCTAAAATATTTCCCTTGTCAAAATAAATTATATTCCAATTGCTATCTACTATATCTCCATAATCATTATAGGATATATCAAGCATTGGGGGATAATAGTATCCACTTGTATCGCCATTTATTATTTCTGAGAAATTATTATATACATCTTCAAGTCTATCTTGCATTTGTTGATCTACTGTTGTGGTTATCTTTAATCCACCATAGTAGAGCTTTTCCCAAGCTGCATTTTCTGAAATCTTTAATTTATCTTGAAGTTTTTGTACTACTTGTTTTTGAGTTAGTTTTACAAAATAATTTGAGAAATCTTCGTTTTTTCTTTGTGCAGGCTTTATATCAGCTGCAACATCTTCTCCTAGTGCGCTATTGTATTGTTCTTCTGTTATATAGCCATTTTCAAGCATTTTGCTAAGTACATATTTTTCTCTTTTAAAGGGCTCTTCATTATATACTGCTGAATACTTCTCGCCACTAATTGAAAAATCTCCAAGAACTTTTTCATCTGTTATCTCAGAATTTTTCATTGTCTTAAATAGAGAATATTCAGTAGGACTTTTTACAATACCTGCCATTGCAGCACTTTCTGCAAGGCTAAGTTTTGATACATCTTTTGAGAAATAGGTATTACTTGCAGCTTCAACTCCGTAGGAGTTTTGTCCTAGAAAAACTCTATTAAGATAAGCTTCGAGTATTTCATCTTTTGTAAGAGCTTGTTCAATTTTTAATGCTAAGTATATCTCCTTTATCTTTCTTACATAAGTTTGATCATTAGAAAGATATGTATTTCTGGCTAATTGTTGTGTTAGTGTTGATCCACCTCTTACAATGGTTCCAGCTTTTAGATTGTCTAATGCGCTAATTCCCATTGAGATTAGATCTATTCCGTTATGTTTGTAGAATCTTTCATCTTCTACTGCAACGAATGCATCTTTGAGTGAATCTGGTATTTGATCAAAATCTACAATTTCACGATATTCACTGGTTTCTACAGTGTCTACCTCATTGCCATCTTGATCTACTATTACAGAGTTTTGTGCCATTTCATTTTTTATTTCATTTGCATCGACATCGGGTGAGGTCTTCATAACTTCAAGTATTGAACCACCTAACATCCCTAGAAAAATCGTTACAAGTATTATAATAGTTAAAAATATCGCTAAAATGACTTTCCCTATAATAGAGGCCGTATTCTTTGACATTGTATACCTCCATAAGTAAAAGATTATTTTTATTATAACATAAAGATTATGAAAATAACATAAATACCATAATAAAGTTGATTATATGCTATTTCTATTATAGTATATTTAACCTTAATACTTGAAATCGATTAGAATTTAACGGATATTAAATGTATAAGAAATTTGAAAGGAAGTTTATGCAAAAAGTTATACAAGTAAATGTATATGATAAAAAAGAGGACTTAAACAAAGAATATGAGCTTGAAAGTTTGATAAAAACTGCAGGTGGAAAAGTTGAAGTTTTTATTTCACAAATTATAGATAAGCCCAATCCTTCGTTTTACATAGGAAAAGGAAAAGTATTTGAGATAAAGGATATAGCCGAAAAGCATGATATAAAAACAGCTGTATTTGATGTGGAGCTTTCAGCAAGTCAAGTTAGAAATCTAGAAGAGACTATGAAAATTAAAGTTGTCGATTGGACAACTCTAATACTTGATATATTTGCATCAAGAGCAAGAACCAAAGAAGCAAGATTAAAAATACATCTTGCACAGCTTAAATACTCTCTTCCAAGACTTAATAAATGGTTTAGCTATCTTTCAAGGCAAGCTGGAGGAATAGGTACAAGAGGACCCGGAGAGACCATGCTTGAAACAGATAGACGTGCTGTAATTAGAGATATAAAATTTCTTGAAGAAAAGCTTAAGAAATTAGAAGTTACCAAAAAGGTAAACAGAAAATCAAGACAAGATAGCATAAATGTTTCACTTGTTGGATATACTAATGCTGGAAAAAGCACAATATTAAATAATATGCTCAAATTATATGGCAATGAAAAATACGTTTATTCAGATGATTTGTTATTTGCAACATTAGATACTGCAACAAGAAGACTTACTCTTGATAAAAAAGAAATAACTTTGACAGATACAGTAGGTTTTATTGACAATCTATCTGAAGAGCTAAACGAATCTTTCCTTACAACACTTGAAGAGATAAAGTTCTCTGATATATTATTAATAGTAATAGATTCATCAAAAAAAGACATTGATTTACAAATTGATACAATAGATAAAGCATTGGAAAAAGTAAAAGCCAAAGATAAAGAAATGATATATGTATTTAATAAAGTAGATACATTAGATGATGACCTAAGGCTTAGAGCTTATAAGAAATATAAAAATAGAATATACATATCAGCTAAAAAAACTGATGATATAATAAGACTTAAAGATAGTATTTTAGATATAATAAAAAAAGACTATGTAGATGTAAATCTTCTAATTCCATACGATAAGGGAGATGTAATATCGTATTTTTTGGATCATTATGAAGTTTTAGAAAATAAATACACAGATAAGGGGGCAAGGATTAGTATAAATATATCGCCTATTGATTATGAAAGATACAAACAATACATTAATTGAAAATTACAAAACAATATCTAAGCATCTTACAAATGAATTTGAAGAGAAAAAGTCTGTTTTTATAACAGACTCTATTCATGTAGAAACAGAAAAAGAGGCTTTAGATTTTATAGATGAAATCAAAAAAAAGTACAAAGATGCAACTCATCATTGTAGTGCATATATTATTAATGAAAATCCCATAATTAAAAGGTACAATGATGACGGTGAGCCTACATACACTGCAGGAATTCCTATACTATCTGTCCTTGAAAAGCTTGATTTAAAGAATATTGTGGTTGTTGTCACAAGATATTTTGGAGGAAAAGAGTTAGGAAAAGGTGGGTTAAGTAGAGCTTATGGAAAAGCTTGTAGTGATTGTCTAAATGAATTTATAGTCTATAAGAAGAATTTTGATCTAATAGAAATTTTATTTGATTATACAAATTTGGGAATAATAGAAAATTATTTATTAGAAAATTCATATTATATAGTCAATAAAGAATACACAGATAAAGTAAAAATCACACTTTATATAGATAGTGAAATTTCGCAAAAATTTATCAGTGGATTGATAGAATTGACATCAGATAATGTAATTATAAATTCAAGAGATACTATAATGCTTTTTTATGACGGAAATAAAATTATAACGGGGGTATAAATGTCAGGTCATAATAAATGGAGTTCAATTAAGAACAAAAAAGGAAAAGAAGATGCAAAAAGAGGAAAGATATTTACAAAACTTGCAAGATATATCACAGTAGCTGCAAGAGAGGGAGGATCAGATCCTGAATACAATCCAACATTAAAGGCTGCAATTGATAAAGCTAAGGCTGAAAATATGCCAAATGACAATATAAATAGAGCAATCAAAAAGGCCACAGGTTCAGAGGCTTCAGATAATTTTGAAAGAGTAATATATGAAGGATATGCAGTAGGTGGAGTTGCAGTTATTGTAGAATGCTTAACAGATAATAAAAATAGAACAGCATCTAATATAAGACATCTTTTCGATAAATTCGGAGGAAATCTTGGAACAGATGGGTCTGTAATGTATATGTTTAACAGAAAAGGACTTCTAATAACTAAGGATAAATCAGCTGATTTTGATTTACTTATGATGAGTGCATTAGAAGCAGGATGTGAAGATGTAACAGAAGAAGACGATCATTATGAAATAATAACAAGTGTTGAAAATTTCAATGATGTAAGAAATGCTTTATTAAAAGATTATGATTTTGAAGAAGCTGATATTTCATATATAGCAGATAATTACATATCTCTTGATGAAGATAAAATATCTACTATGGTAAAATTATTAGAAAACCTAGAAGATGACGATGATGTTCAAGAAGTTTATTCAAACTGGGATGGAGAAGGAATAGATGATAAGTAAAGTTAAAACTTTACTTATTTCAATTTCTTTATTTATAGTTATATTTTTATCATCAATTGAATTTGTAAGTTTCGATAAAAAATTCTATAATGATTTTCAGCAAAAAGAAAATATCAAAGAAACTTATGGGATAAATGAGGACTTAAAAAAGGTAAATAACAATCTTATAGATTTCTTAAGAACAGGAAAAGTTTCACTTATAAACAAATATTTCAATAAAAAAGAAGTAGCTCATCTTATAGACTGCTATAAGCTATTTGAAAATGGTATTATAATAAGAAATGTAGCGGCAATTTTATTTGTAATTCTTATATTTTTATCGAAAAAAGATCTAAGGAATAATAAAATCTTAAGAGAAATATCAAATCATCAGATAATTTTAAGTATACTTTTGATCTGTTTCATGGGATTTTTGTATTTTAACTTTGATGAAGCTTTCATAAAATTTCATCATATATTTTTCGATAATAAACTTTGGTTATTAGACCCAACAAAAGATATGCTTATTCAATTAATGCCTACAAACTTTTTTATTGAATGTTGTATTAGAATATTTATAGTGTATTTTATAATGCAAATCGCCGTAAATTTTTATCTTAGAATAGAGGTTTAGATGAAAGAAATATTTTTAGCAATCAAAGTAGATAATGATCCAGTAGCATTTAGAATATTTGGACTTAATATCTACTGGTATGCAATAATAATAATTACTGGAATGATAGTAGGAGCTTATTTTGCAAAAAAGGAATTTGACAAAAGAGGGTTTGATCCTGATTTTATCTATGATCTTTTAACAATAATGCTACCTATGGCAATAATAGGAGCAAGAGCTTGGTATGTTATATTTGAATGGGATTATTATAGTCAAAATCCTATACAAATCCTAAACTTTAGAGCCGGAGGTCTTGCAATCCACGGAGGAATTATTGCAAGTGTCATAACTGGATACTTTTTTTCAAAAAAGAAAAATGTATCTCTTATTGAACTTACAGATGTCATATTTCCATCAGTTGCAATAGGACAGGCAATTGGAAGATGGGGCAATTTTATGAATATGGAAGCCTACGGATATCCAACAGATCTTCCTTGGGCTATGGAAATAAATGGAGTTGGAGTTCATCCTACTTTCCTTTATGAATCAATAGGAGATTTGATTATATTCTTGATTTTATTAAATAGAAGAAAAAAGATAAATATAAGAGGAGAGATAACATCGCTTTATCTAATCTTATATGGAGTGTTAAGATTTTTCGTTGAAGGGCTTAGAACAGATTCTCTCTATGTATTTGGACTTAGAACAGCACAGCTTACAAGCATAGTCTTTGTAATACTTGGAGTTATAATGTTAGTGCAATCACATAAAGGGAAATATAGTGTTAAAGATAAAAAATGATTTTATAAAAGAAGTAATAGAGAAAATAAAGAAAAGTCAGATAAAATATTTATCAGCAGAGACAACCTATCATTTTATAATAGCTTTGGTTCCTTTTTTGATAGTTATGATTAACTTGGTTTCTTTCTTTGCAAAGGAGAATCTAGAAAGATTGGTATCTTTTCTTGAGATTCTTCCAAAAGAAACTTCGGATATTTTGGAAAATATAATAAATATGGTAATCAGTCAAAGCTCGGGAGCTTTGCTATCAATAGGATTAATAATAGCAATTTGGTCCTCATCAAAAGGAATGGAATCTCTTATAAGAGCATTAAATAAAGCTTTTGGACTTAAAGAAGAAGACAATTTCATAAGAAAAAAACTAAAAGCTATCTTTTATACAATTCTTATAGTTATACTTATAATAGTTGTAATGACAACTATGGTATTTGGAGATTTTGTACTTGGAATAATAGATAGGATATTTAAACTTAGCATATTAGAAAATATCCCACTAATATATTCTATATTAAAATATATTATTCCAATAGCTGGAATGATTGTTGTATTTTCTATATTATTTAAATTCGCACCTAATTTTAAAGAAAGCTCGATATCAATAAAAACTGCAATAATATCTGGAAGTGTTGCAACAATTGGTTGGATTATAATAACACTTTTGTATTCTTTCTATGTTACAAACATCTCAAATATGTCCAATACTTATGGAGGTCTTGTAGGGATATTTACACTTTTGATATGGCTAAATCTATCTAGTAAGATAATAATAGTATCTGCAGAGTTTGCATCTGTATATGAAAAACATTATGGAAAATAAAAGAAAAACCAATCTCTATGATATTTGCACATTGCAAGATATCATAGAGATTTTTTTAATTGAAAATAGATAGAAAATTCTCTTCATATTTTGATTTATAGATAATTCATCTTGATAAAAAGTGCAATTTGTATTAATATATAAGAAAGTGGTAGAAAGTGGTAGGAAGTGGATATGTTTCTTGGAGAATTTTCGCATAAACTCGATTCAAAAAATAGAGTCATGATACCATCCGAGTTTAGAGATGAACTTGGAAGTGTATTCTATGCCACAAAAGGACCTGAGAAATCACTTATAATTTACACCAAAGAAGAATTTAACAAAAAAGCTGATGCTCTTTTAAATCTTACTGAAAACAATAAGAAAAACAGAGCAATAAAAAGACTGTTCTTCTCATCTACCATTGAAACTTCCCTTGATAAACAAGGCAGGTTTCTGATAAATAAAAATTTGCTAGATTACGCCGAAATAGAAAAAGACGTAATGATTATAGGAAATAACAACAATATCGAAATCTGGAATGTAGATAATTGGAATCAATATATTGCAGATGTAGAGATTAACCTTTCAGATATTATGGATGAATGATGGAATTTAAGCATATACCCGTTCTTTTGGAAGAAACTATCGATAAACTTAATATAAAAAAAGATGGGATTTATCTAGACTGCACTCTAGGTCTTGGAGGACACAGCAAAAAAATACTACAAAATCTCGATAATGGCTTAATAATTGCGATAGACCAAGACAAAGAGGCTATTAATGCAGCAAAAGAGAATCTTAAGGAATATGAAGGCAAAGTTATCTTTGTAAATGACAATTATTCCAACATTGAAAACATCCTTGATAATCTTGGAATTGATAGGATTGATGGCGCCATTATGGATATTGGCGTCTCAAGCTATCAAATTGACAATTCAAAAAGAGGTTTTTCCTATATGAAAGATGACATTCTCGATATGAGAATGGATCAGACAAGTTCTTTAACTGCATTTGATGTTGTAAATACTTACAGCAAAGAAGAGCTTCAAGAGATATTTTCAAAATATGGAGAAGAGCACAAATCTAAAACTATAGCAAATGAGATTGTAAATTATAGAAATGAAAAAGAGATAAAGACAACATTTGAGCTTAGAGATATTATAAGAAAGGTTTCTAATTCTAATCAAATTCATCCTGAAAAGAGAGTTTTCCAGGCTATTAGAATAGAAGTTAATGATGAGCTTAATGTATTAGAAAATACAATCGAAAAGATTGTAAATAGATTAAATAAAGGTGGAAGGCTTTGTATTATAAGCTTTCATTCTTTAGAAGATAGAATTGTAAAAGATAAATTTAAAGAATTAAGTAAAGATTGTATATGTCCACCAGATTTTCCGGTATGTGTATGCAATCATCATAGAAGCATTAAGATTTTAACTAAAAAACCAATAACGGCATCTAATGAAGAACTAAAGAAAAATATAAGGAGTCACAGCGCTAAGCTAAGGGTAGCTGAAAGGATTTAGTTTTATGCAACAAGCAAGAAAATACAAAAAAAAAGTTAATAGAAAAAATCCTAGCATTGAAATTAATGAAGTCCAAAGCTTAAAATCTTATGTCAATCATAAAAAGATGCTTGATAAAAGTGTTAGAAAATCAATGATTACAGCTTTCTTTATATTGCTAATAGCACTTTTTGTTAAAACATATACAATGGCTTCTGATATTCATCAACAAAGGAAAAGACTTGAAGAATTATCTACAGAGAAGTATTCTTTAGAACTTGTAAGAGATGATTATAAGAAAAAATTAGAAGATTCTATTGATTTAGAAGAGATAAAAAGGTATGCTTTTGAATCATTGGGAATGAAGAATGCTCCAGATGATAAAGTTATTAAGATTGATGTTGATAAATAGGAAGGTGTTAGATGGATTCGTATAAAGTAATAGTTGGAATCATTCTTGTGTCATTCATATCTAGCTTGATACTTGGAAATTTTATGATTCCTCAATTAAAAAAGAAACATATTGGTCAAAATATAAGACAAGAAGGCCCCAAAAGCCACTATGATAAGGCTGGTACCCCGACAATGGGTGGAGTTATGATAATAATTGTTGCAATTATTCTTTCCATAATATTTATACCATTTAATTCCAAAAGCCTTGTATTATTGCTTTCTACAGTGGGATTTGGACTTATTGGATTTATAGATGATTTTAGAAAGCTTGTAATGAAAAGATCGCTTGGACTTAATGCAAAACAAAAGATTGTTCTTCAAGTTGTATTAAGTTTTATAGTATGTCTTATTACATATATAGAAAATCCCGAACTTGTAACCAAGTTGAGAATTCCATTTTCAAATGGTTACTGGCATGTAGGATATTTTGGGTTTATAATATTAATGTTTATAATGATAGGAACTGTAAATGCTGTAAATCTTACAGATGGTCTTGATGGACTTGTAAGTAGCGTATCTATTCCTGTATTTATGACATTTATATTGATTTCAATAGGAATTGAGGATAAAATATTTGCGTCAATACTATTGGGATCGATAATGGCATTTTTAGTTTATAATTCTAATCCAGCTTCTGTATTTATGGGAGATACAGGAAGTATGGCAATTGGAGGAGCTGTAAGTGCTCTTGCAATTAATATGGGAATTTCTATTTTCCTTATAATATTGGGTGGAGTTTATATGTTTGAAGCTTTGTCTGTTATTATCCAGGTTATAAGCTACAAAACTAGAAATGGAAAAAGGATATTTTTGATGAGTCCCATTCATCATCATTTTGAATTGAAAGGATATAAAGAACCTAAGATAGTAACTTCCTTTGCAATAGTTTCAGCGTTATTGTCCTTGGTTACTTTACTAATTATATGAGAGAAAATATTTTGATTTACGGTATGGGAATATCGGGAATATCTTCTGCAAAAACTTTATCTAAGATGAATTTTAATGTTTATACTTATGATTACAAAAAAACAAATATTGATCAATTAGAGGGCTATGAATATAGCCCTATTTATAAATCAGAAGATATTTTTAAAATAGACTATAAATATGTCTTAAAATCCCCTGGCATAAAGCCAAGTGATGAACTTTATAAGAAATTAAAAGAAAAATACAATGTTATAAATGATATTGAGCTGAGCTATGTGTTGTTTCCTCAAAAAAAGACGATTTCTATAACAGGTACCAATGGAAAGACAACAACTACAAGTATGATAAATTTTATATTGAATAATTCAAATATAAAATCCATAAGTGTAGGAAATATCGGAGAGGGGATTTTATACCAGATGTATAAAAATGACTGTGTTTTTGTAGAGGAATTGTCTTCTTTTCAACTTCATGAAATTGATACATATAGAAGTAAGATTTCAATAATTCTCAATATAACACAAGATCATTTGGATTGGCATAAAGACTATGGTGATTATATAAATTCAAAGTTAAATATAATAAAAAATCAAAGAGAAGATGATTATTTTATAAAAAATCATGATGATCCTTTGCTTAAGAATGTAGAATCAAAGGGAATAAATTTAGAAATTTCTACAAAAGAAAAAGTTGCAAACGGAATGTATTATAAAGATGGATCCATTTATCTAGTAGAAGATGGAAAAGAAAGCCATTATATTGATACAGATAAATTACAAATAGTAGGAGTTCATAATTTTGAAAATACCATGGCATCAATTCTTTCTCTTAGAGCATTTGGACTTAGTGATAAATCTATAAAAGAAAATATTGTAAAATTTAAAGCAATATCACATAGATTACAATTTGTAAAAGAGATAGAAGGAGTTAAATTTTATAATGACTCAAAAGCTACCAATGTAGATAGTACGGTAAAGGCTCTTTCTGGATTTAAAGAAAATGTAATTCTTATTGCTGGAGGTTATGACAAGAAAGTCGACTACATGCCTATGATAAAAGCCTACAAGGGCAAAGACAAATTTATGGTAGTTATAGGAGAAACCAAGGATCAAATAAAATCTCTTTGTGACAAAGAAAATATTATTTGTTATAAAGCAAATACCCTAAAAGAAGCTATGGATATTATAAAAGGAAAAATGGAAAAGGGCGATATAGTATTGTTATCACCAGCAAGTGCATCTTGGGGAATGTATAGAGGATTTGAAGAAAGAGGAAATGAGTTTATAGATTTAGTTAATCTTATGGAGGAAAAATGAGAATAATAGTATCAGGTGGAGGCACTGGAGGACATATCTATCCTGCAATAGCAATCATACAAGAGCTTAAAAATAGAGTTAAAGATTTAGAAGTTTTATATGTTGGAACAAATGGCGGATTAGAAGAAGACATCGTTACAAATCTAGGTATAGACTTTAAATCAATTAGCTCTATGGGAATTCCAAGAAAAGTAAGTTCTAAGCTTTTTAAATCCATTGTTAAAAACTTTAAGGGTTTGGGCGAAGCTAAGAAAATCATAAAGGAATTTAAGCCAGATATTGTAATAGGAACTGGAGGATATGTATGTGCTGCAGTTTTATATAAAGCCTCTAAAATGAAAATACCAACAGTAGTTCATGAATCAAATTCATATCCTGGAATGGCAAACAAATTTCTTTCAAAATATGTAGATAGAGTACTTATAAGCTATGAAGAGTGTAGAAAGTATTTTAAATATCAAAACAAAATAATAAATACAGGAAATCCTATAAGAAATAATTTTATTTATAATGTAACAGATAAAGATTATAAAGATCTTAATATCAAAAAGAATATACCAGTTGTGTTTTCTTTTGGTGGAAGCAATGGATCATATTATCTAAACGAAGCTGTAAAGGGACTTTCTTCATTAATGGATGGGAAATTCTATCTACTTCATGCAACAGGAAAGAAAAACTATGAAGATATGAAAAAAGAAATGCCAGATAATGAGTACATAAGACTATTCCCATATATAGATGATATACAAAAATTCTATGCAATAAGCGATCTTATAATAGCAAGTAGTGGAGCTATGACACTTACTGAAATATCTTCACTTAAAAAAGCCTCAATTCTAATACCCAAAGGCTATACAACAGAAAATCATCAACAATATAATGCAAAAACCTACAAGGACAATGGAGCAAGCGAGATGATACTTGAAAAAGACTTAAATTTTAGAAGCCTTTATGATAGTATAATAAATATAGTTTCTGATAAAGAAAAACTAAAACTTATGGGGGAAAATGCAGGTAAGCTTTCAAATAAAAATGTATCTAAACAGATTGCAGATATAATAATAGAGCTTTCAAAAAAGTAATATGACAAAGTTTAAAAACAAAAATGACAACAGATATAGATTAAAAAATACTAAGCCCAAAAAAGTATTTACAAAGTCATTCGTATTTTTTCTTATAATTGGATCAATCGCAATAATCTTATATCAAATAATAGCTAATAATGTTTTTGCTATATCAAAAGTAGATGTAAAGGGAAACAAAGTTTTTACTGATAGAGAGATTATAGAATATATAGATAATCCAATAGAAAAAAACATATTAACCTATGATAAGGACCAATATCAAGATAAACTTTTAAAAGTAGATAGAATAAAAAAGGCCACTATAACAAAAGATTATCCAAATAAATTAATTGTTAGTGTAGAGGAAATTTATCCTTTGGCATATATAAAAGATAGCACAAATACTTATTATATAGATAACAGTGCAAATTTATTAAAAGAGAATTTTAAAGCTTCTAAAGATGATCTAAAAAGGACTTTTGAAATAACAGGGATAAATAAAATAAATGATCATGGTAAATTTGTTGAAGATGATAATATAGTTTCATTTATTCAAAAGATACAAAACTACTCTTTTGAAAGTCACATCAAAAAAATAGATTTTGAAAATAAAAGCGATATTGGTATAATATATAAAGATGTAAATATAGATTTTGGAAATTTAGAAGACTTAGATTATAAGTTAAAACTACTTGATACAGTAATTAAAGATGTAGAAGAAAAAAAGGTCAAGGCAAATAAAATTATGCTTAACCAAGGAGAAAATCCCATAGTAGTTTATGAAACCGAATAATTGCAAAACTATAAAAAGATAAAAGAAACGGGGGAAGTGTATGACTAACTTTAAAATGGAAGTTGAAGGTAATGATCTCGCCAAAATTAAAGTCGTTGGAGTAGGTGGCGGTGGAAATAATGCCATTTCTCGTATGAGAGACAACGGACTAAGCGGTGTGGAATTTATCGCAGTAAATACAGATTTACAAATACTAAATAGTTCTAATGCAGACGAAAAACTACAAATAGGTGTAAAGCTTACAAGAGGACTTGGAGCTGGAGCTGATCTTGAAGTAGGAATGAAAGCTGCAGAAGAAAACAAAAACGAAATAAGAGAAGCCCTAGAAGGTGCTGATATGGTATTTATAACAGCTGGAATGGGTGGAGGAACAGGTACAGGAGCTGCTCCAGTAGTTGCTGAAGTTGCTAAGGAACTTGGAATCCTAACAGTAGGCGTTGTTACAAAACCATTCTCATTTGAAGGAAGAAAAAGACAAGAGAGAGCTGAAATCGGTGTTGAAAACTTGAAAAAGCAAGTTGATACATTAATTACAATTCCAAATGATAGATTGCTTCAAATGGTCGAAAAGAGAACATCAATGGTAGAAGCCTTTGAAATGGCGGATAAGGTATTGATGGATGGTATCGGAGGAATTTCTGAGCTTATAGCTGTTCCTAATGTAATAAACCTAGACTTTGCCGATGTAAAATCTATAATGAGCGATCAAGGTGTAGCACATATGGGTATAGGAATTGCAAATGGAGAAAACAGAGCAGTAGATGCAGCAAAACTTGCAGTAAATTCACCACTTCTAGAAACTTCAATTGAAGGAGCTAAGGCAGTATTATTAAATGTAACTGCAGCAGAAGTAGGACTTATGGAAGCAAATGATGCAGCAGAGCTTATAAGAGAGCATGTTGATCCAGATGCTAATATAATTTTCGGTATTGGAAGCGATGATAGTCTTGGAGATGACATCAAGATTACTGTTATAGCAACAGGATTTGATGGAGGAAAAGCTCCTAGAAAATCAGCAAAAGCTGACAAAGAACCAAAAAGCTCCACAAAGAGCGAAGAAACTTCAAAGCGTTCCGACGATTTTGAATTAGATTTGCCGGACTTTTTAAAGTAAAATGAAGTGTCCATTTTGTGGATCTAAAGATACGAAGGTCGTAGACTCCCGTTCGACAGAAGATGATGAGGCAATAAGAAGAAGACGACTTTGCAACAACTGTAATAAGAGATTTTCTACTTATGAAAGATATGAAGACATTTGTCTTATGGTTATAAAGAAAGACAACACAAGAGAAAAGTATAACAGAAACAAAGTTATATCAGGAATTGTAAAAGCTTGTGAAAAAAGACCTGTATCAATGGATCAAATAGAGCAGATTGCAAATGATATAGAAGTGGAGTTAAACCGTCTTGGAGAAAAGGAAGTAGCTTCTACATATATAGGAGAGCTTGTTATAGAAAAATTAAAAACTTTAGACCAAGTTGCATATGTTAGATTTGCCTCAGTTTATAGAGAATTCAAGGATCTTGATTCTTTCTATGATGAAATTAAAAACTTAAGAACAGATTCGTAAACAAATGCTATTCATTATTGAATAGCTTTTATTTTTAGGAGAGATATGGACTTATTTGAAATAAATAGAAAAAATCAGTTAGAAAAATCAAAACCTCTTGCAGATAGACTAAGACCAACTAGTTTAGAAGATTTCGTTGGCCAAACCCATCTTGTAGGAGATGGTAAAATTATAAATCGTATGATAAAGGCAGATAGAATTTATTCTATGATTTTATATGGGCCACCAGGTGTAGGAAAGACTACACTAAGCTATATAATTTCTAATTCGACATCGATGGCTTTTGAAAAGCTATCTGCGGTTACAAGTGGAATAAAAGATATCAAAGAAAAGATCCAAATTGCAAAGGACAATCTATCTTATGAAAGCAAAAAGACGATTTTGTTTATAGATGAGATACACAGATTTAATAAATCACAACAGGATTATCTTTTGCCTTATGTTGAAGATGGAACAATAATTCTAATTGGAGCTACAACAGAAAATCCATATTTTGAAGTAAATAAAGCTTTGATATCCAGAATGTATGTATTTGAATTAAAAGCTTTAGAAGAAAAAGACTTATTGAAATTAATAGATATAAGTCTAAAGAAAGATCCCGTATTAAAGACTATGGATATCGAAATAGAAGATTTTGCTAAACAAACTCTTATAAAGTATTCCAATGGAGATAGCAGAGCTCTTTTAAATGCATTAGAGATTGCCATATTTTCAGAAAATGATAATAATGGTAGAATATATATTGATGATGAAATAATAAAAAATTCTATTGTAAAAAAGATTTCTATCTATGATAGAAACTCCGACAGACATTATGATACAATATCAGCTTTTATAAAGAGCATGAGAGGATCTGATGTCGATGCTGCAATATATTATCTTGCAAAGATGATTGAAAATGGAGAAGATATTAAGTTTATAGCAAGAAGGATGCTTATATTTGCAGCAGAAGATATAGGAAATGCAAATCCAAATGCAATAATACTTGCAAATAGCGTGTTTGAAGCAATTGATAAAGTGGGCCTTCCTGAAGCAAGTATAATTTTATCAGAAGGTGTGATATATCTTACAACTTGTAAGAAAGATAATTCATCATATCTTGCGATAAATAAGGCATTAAATTTTGTAAGAAATAATAGGGATTATGAAGTTCCCAATAAATTAAAAGATACTCATTATAAAGCTTCAAAAAATATTGTAAAAGATAAATACAAATATCCACATGATTTCGGAGGATATGTAAAACAGGATTATTTGCCGGATAAATACAAAGGCTTAAAATTCTACGAGCCTAAGCCTATCGGTTATGAGAAAGAAATTATAGAATTTTTAGAAAAAATAAAAGAAATGGAGAACATTAATGGAGATAAAGAGTCTAATTGAAAAATACAATGAATACAAAGATAGCGATATGACATTAAAAGGTTGGATAAGACAATCAAGATTTGGTAAAAATGTAGGTTTTATTGAGCTTAATGATGGAAGTTGCTTTGAAAATGTACAAGTAGTTGTATCAAAAGATCTAGAAAACTATGAACAAATATCAAAACAACAGCTTTCAGCAAGCATTCTTGTAAAAGGAAAATTAGTTGTAACTCCTAATGCAAAGCAAGACTTTGAAATACAAGCAAGTAGTATAGAAGTTCTAGGAGAAAGTTCAGATAAATATCCAATTCAAAAGAAAAGACAGACATTTGAATATCTAAGAACAATTCCACATCTAAGAGCTAGAACAAATACATTTAAGGCAGTATTTAGACTTAGATCTTCAATTGCATTTGCAATACATAAATTTTTCCATGAGAAAAACTTTGTATATGTTCATACACCAATAGTAACAGCAAGTGACGCAGAAGGTGCTGGAGAGATGTTTGAGATAACATCACTTGATTTAAATAATTTACCACTTACAGATGATGGAAAAGTTGACTATAGCAAGGACTTTTTTGGAACAAAGAGCAATCTTACAGTTTCAGGACAACTTGAAGCAGAAGCCTATGCTATGGCATTTTCAAAAGTATATACCTTTGGTCCAACATTTAGAGCAGAAGAGTCCAATACAACACGCCACGCAGCAGAGTTTTGGATGATAGAGCCAGAGATAGCTTTTGCACAACTAGATGATGTAATGGATCTTGGAGAAGAAATGCTTAAATATGTAATAAGCTATGTAATGGAAGATTGCAAATCAGAAATGGAATTTTTCAATAAATTCGTAGATAATACATTAATAGAAAGACTAAACAAAGTTAAAAATGCAAAATTTGCAAGAATGACCTATACACAAGCTATAGATGAGCTTTTGAAAGCAGATGTAGAATTTGATTATCCAGTAAAATGGGGAATAGATCTTCAAACAGAACATGAAAGATATATATCTGAAAAGATCGTAGATGGACCTGTATTTTTGACAGATTATCCAAAAGAGATCAAATCTTTCTATATGAGATTAAATGATGATAACAAAACTGTAGCAGCTTGTGATTTATTAGTTCCAGCAATAGGAGAGCTAATTGGAGGAAGCCAAAGGGAAGAAAGACTTGATGTATTAGAACAAAGAATGAAAGAGCTTAACATGAGCTTAGATGATTACAAAGAATATCTTGACTTAAGAAGATTTGGTGGATGCAAGCATGGCGGATATGGACTAGGATTTGAAAGAGCTGTAATGTATTTATCAGGAATGAAAAACATAAGAGATGTAATCTCATATCCAAGAACAGTAAATGCACTTTCAAAAAACAAATAGGAGTAGATAATGGTAGAATATAATCCTAATGAAATAGAGAAAAAATGGCAACAATATTGGTACGAAAATAAAGTATTCAAAGCAGAAGATAAAAGCGATAAAAAGAAATTTTACGCATTAATAGAATTTCCATATCCATCAGGCCAAGGCCTACATGTAGGACATCCAAGACCATATACAGCTATGGATATAGTTGCAAGAAAGAAAAGACTGCAAGGATATAATGTTTTGTATCCTATAGGATGGGATGCTTTTGGTCTTCCAACAGAAAACTATGCTATTAAAAACAAGGTTCATCCAGCTATAGTAACCAAAAAGAACATAGCTCATTTCAAAGATCAAATGCAGTCAATAGGTTTCTCTTTCGACTGGGATAGAGAAATAAATACAACTGATCCCGATTATTATAAATGGACACAATGGATTTTCATTCAACTTTATAAAAAAGGCCTTGCTTATAAAAAAGAAATGCCAATAAATTGGTGCCCTCATGACAAAGTAGGACTTGCTAATGAAGAAGTAATAAATGGAAGATGTGAGCGTTGTGGGCATGAAGTTATAAGAAAAGTCAAAAACCAATGGATGCTAAAGATCACAGATTATGCAGATAGATTAATAGATGATCTAAAAGATGTAGATTATGAAGAAAGAATAAAAGCTCAACAAATCAATTGGATTGGAAGAAGCTATGGAGCAAATATCAACTTTAAATTAAAAGATTTGGATTATAATCTTGAAGTCTATACAACAAGACCAGATACTTTATTTGGATCAACATATATGGTAATAGCACCAGAACATCCAGTAATAGAGAAATTCAAAGATAAAATCAAAAACTTAGAACAAGTAAGAAATTATCAAGATGAAGCAAAGAAGAAATCAGATCTTGAAAGAAGTGAATTATCCAAAGAAAAGACAGGAGTAATGTTAGAGGGAATAAGAGCAATAAATCCTGCTAACAACAAAGAGATTCCTATCTGGGTATCAGATTATGTATTATTAACCTATGGAACAGGAGCTATAATGGCAGTTCCAGCACATGATACAAGAGATTATGAATTTGCAAAGAAATTTGATATGCCAATAATACCTGTAATAGATAATGGAGAAGAAGATCTTCCTATAACAGATATTGAAAAAGGCTATATGATTAATTCTGATTATCTAAATGGTCTATCAATCAAAAAGGCTCAAGATAAGATAGTAGAAAAGCTAGAAGAGGCTAAAGTAGGACATAGAGAGAAAAACTACAAATTAAGAGATTGGGTATTTTCAAGACAAAGATATTGGGGAGAACCAATCCCAATGATTTACTGTCCTGAACATGGATGGGTATGTGAGAAAGAAGAAAATCTACCAATAAAACTTCCAGATGTAGAAAATTATGAAGTTACAGATGATGGAGAAAGTCCATTGTCAAAAATTGATGAATTTGTAAATACAACTTGTCCTATCTGTGGAAAACCTGCAAAAAGAGAAACAGATACAATGCCACAATGGGCAGGAAGTAGCTGGTATTATCTTAGATATGTAGATCCTAATAATGACGAAAAATTAGCAGATTATGATAAGCTTGAATACTTTACACCAGTAGATTGGTATAATGGAGGAATGGAGCATACTACACTTCACTTATTGTATTCAAGATTTTGGCACAAATTCTTATATGATTTAGGAATGGTTCCAACAAAAGAGCCTTATATTAAAAGAACTTCACATGGAATGATACTTGGAGAAGATCACCAAAAGATGAGCAAATCAAGAGGAAATGTAGTAAATCCAGATGAAATAGTAAGAGATTATGGAGCAGATACACTTAGACTTTATGAAATGTTCATAGGAGATTTTGAATCAACAGCTCCTTGGAGTAATGAAGGAATAAAAGGTGCCAGAAAATACTTAGAAAGAGTATTTAACTTGATAGATTTGGTAGAAGATGGAGATAGTTACTCTAAAGAAATTGAGGTTTTGATTAATCAATCAATCAAAAAAGTATCAGAAGATTATGAAAATCTAAAATTCAATACTGCAATTTCACAACTTATGACACTTTTAAATGAGATGAGATCACTTGGAAAGATTACCAAAAAAGATTTTATGACATATCTTATACTTTTAAATCCAACAGCACCTCATATAACAGAAGAGTTGTGGCAAATGGCAGGATTTGATGGATATATCCATGAAGCTAAATGGCCAGAATATGACGAAAACAAATTAAGCTATAGCACTTATGATATGCCAGTTCAAATAAATGGTAAAGTTCGTGCAACTATAAAGCTTGAAAATGATAGTGACCAAGAAGATGCCGTTACAAAGGCAGAAAATGACGAAAGAATTCAAAAATATATCGAAGGAAAAGAGATCAAGAAGGTAATATTTGTACCAAAGAAAATCTTAAACTTCGTTGTAAAATAAATTTAAGGGGCTGTTGCAAAAGTCCCAAAATAAAAAAGGCGAGGAAATAAAAAAAACCT
>JAUMZM010000028.1 GCA_030528125.1 Tissierellia bacterium | reverse complement strand
ATTAGATAGTAGAAACAAACCCAGCAAAAAGCTGGGTTTGTCTACGTTCTGAGGCATCACTATAGTGATGCCTTATTTTTTATGCATATACAAATATATATACCAATACGGATGCTATTGTAGATGATAATCCTATCAAAGCTTCGTAAGGGATTAGTTTTAGTCTTTTGCTTATATCAAGATTTACAGATCCTGCTGTTGCATGGAAGAATGATCCATGTGGTAGAGAATCTACGATGGTTGCTGATGAATGAAGCATTGCTCCTGCTGATATTGGATTGATGTGTTTTGCAATAAGTGTTGCTGCAAAAGTTTCACTTGCAACAGTTGCCCCAGCTGTTGTAGATGCAGTAGCTGCTGCCATTAAGAATCCAGATAATGGTGCAAGTATAAATGCTGGGACATTCATAGCATCGATTAAATTTAGCATATCTTGTTGAAGATATGAAGATTTGATAATTCCTGCAATTGTACCTGTACCTATTAGAAGGGCACATACTCCTATGACTTTGCTAAATCCATAGGTGAAGTTTTCTTTTGTGTTTTTGATATTGCCTGTTACAATTGTCGTTACAAATCCACCAACTGGTAATGCTATAAGTGGATCTACATTTATATCAAATAATGGTCTTAGTGCAAGTAGAACTATTACACATATTGGTCCAATTATTGATTTTGCAAATAATGGTAATTCTTTTGTTTCGGCTTTTTCAAGATCTGTTTCAAGTACGCTATCTCCATTTTTCTTTGAAAGGGATAGGGCAATTATTACAGTTACGATAAGTGCAACTATTGCAGGTATTATATTTCTTGTTGTTAGATCTGTAAGCTCAATATTAAAAGCTGAAGCTGTAGCTATTGTATTGGGGTTTGGTGAAATTATATTTCCAGCTTTTCCTCCACCAATCATAGAAATTAAAACGCTTGATTTGTTGATTTTAAGCTTATGAGCAATCTCAAGTGCTATTGGTGCAATAGTTATTACTGAGATATCTATAAATACTCCTACAGCACAGATTATAAGTGTTGATATTGCGATAGAAAGTATGGCTCTTTTCTCACCAAGCTTTCTAATTATGGTATCGGCGATTTTCTCTGCGGCTCCTGTTTTTACAAGACTTCCTGCAAGAATTCCTGAGGTTAGGATTCTTAGTATTGTATTTGTCATTGATTCACTTCCAGAAATCATTGCACTTACGGTATTAGTAAGACCGCCTCCACCTACAATACCTCCTATGAATGCTCCTATAATTAGTGAATATGTTGATTGAAATTTTAAGACTATAAGAATTATTGCAATAATAAGACCTATTAGCGCTCCTGCTGTTGAAAAACTAAAATCCATTATAAACCTCCGTATAAATTAATCAATCTAAAAACCTGAAGGGCTGTATGGTATAGATTATCTTTTGCAAAATCTCTATCCATAGCTTTATCTAGATCAACTATCTGTCTTTGAACTGTAAAGAACGCATCTATGCCGTTTTTGTTAACTTCTATTGCATCATCTTCACTTACAGCGCAAAATGCTATTACTTTCTTGTTGTATTTTTTTGCGTATTTTGCAATACCTATGGGAGCTTTGCCCATTGATGTTTGAAAGTCTATCTTTCCTTCTCCAGTTATTACTAAGTCAGCATCTTTTATCTTATCTTCTACTTTTAGATAATCAAAAACTATATCTATTCCAGAAGAAAGCTTTCCTTTAAGATAATATTTAAAGGCATAACCTAAGCCTCCAGCAGCTCCAGCTCCTTTGAAAAATCTATCAGAATCTATGATTTCTTCTGTCTTATCGGCAAAGTGACTTAGACTTTTATCAAGGAGTTTTACCATATCATCATCGGCGCCTTTTTGCCTTCCATAGACATTACTTGCACCTTTTTCTCCTATTAGTGGATTGTCTACATCTGATGCTATATAAAATTCACTTTCATAAATTCTTTTATCCATATTTGAAATGTCAATTTTATAGATATCAGATATTCCTTTTGCATTATTAGAAACTTCTTTACCTTCTTTGTCTGTGAATTTGACACCAAGAGCCATTAGCATTCCCATTCCACAGTCATTGGTTGCAGATGATCCAATACCTATTATAAATTTTCTCATATCCTTATCTAGTGCATCTATAATCATCTCTCCAACACCATAGGTTGTTGTCAATAGGGGATTCTTCTCATCATCTGTAAGCTTTGTAATACCTGATGCTTGGCTCATTTCCATAACGCATAGATCATTGATCTTTGCATAATAGGCATTGGTATCTCTCATAAGAGGATCTTTTACTTTTATATTTATTTTTTGAGCATTACTAAGGCTTAAGAAAGCATCAACTGTACCTTCGCCTCCATCTGCTATTGGAATTACTTCAAAATCTATTGCATCATTTATGCTAAGTGCGGCTTTTCTAATTGTATTTCCTGCATCGATTGAACTCAAAGAACCTTTGAATGAATCAACTGCAGCTAAGATTTTCATAAACTACCTCCTTAATTGAAATCATAAAATTTATACCCGTAAATTTTATAAAAAAACATTTTCAAAGTTTGTGTATATAATTAAACTAGATTTATTATTGATATAATAAAAATTTTAATAAAAATCATTGTGATAAATTTTATAATATTAATAACGGTGAAAGCTTAGCTAGAAAAAGCATAACTCACATAAAAAAATCCTTTAAGTTACCTTAAAGGATTATAATTGTTTATTTATTACTTGGTTTCCAGTGATCTTTGTGTAATTCAAAGAAAGCATCTTCTAATTCCAAGAAAGGTCCCAAGGTTTCAAAGCTCTTTTGTCCACTTGCAAATACAACTCTACTTGGCAAATTAAGTGTAGGATTTCTCAAATCATCACCGGTGTATTTTTTAAGTTCTGATTCTCTTGCTATGTATACATGTCTTCCTAAATTACCCCAATACATTGCCCCAGAGCACATTGCACAGGAATCTGCACAATTATAAAGTGTAAAATGTTTCATTTCTTCTTTGCTATATATTTGAGAAGCCTTTCTCATAAGGAGGGCTTCAGCATGGGCTGTGCAATCTCCTCCAAGTGTAACTTCTTCGTTTCCTTGTTCTAATAAAATATTACCTTCTTCATCTGCAAGTAAGCATCCGAAAGGATGATTTCCCTTTTCTTTGGCTTCTTTGCAAATCTCTATAACTCTATAAAGTAGCTTAACTTCAAAGTCTTTTAGATCAGATAATTTGTATTCTTCTTTTTGTTCATATTCAACTTCAAATACTTTTTTCATTTATATTTCCTTTCTTTCTATCTTTTTCGAATTGTAGTTATTGGTATGATATCTGTATTTACATATTCTTTTGTAAACATTAGAGGTTTTTCATTATAAGTATCGTATTCTATTCCTTCGATAAGTATACACTTTTCTGGCAATAAAGAATCATCTATATCTATGGATTTTTTGATATCATTTGCTTCAACTGCGAAAAATTGAATACTTCCAGTTGATAATCTAATATTATGATTATCTAATAGATATCCAAAGATAGATCCTTTGTAATTAGATATATTAGGGATTTCACTTTTATAAGAATCTTTCAAATAGTCGATACATACTGCTGCTACCTTATCATTTGCAAAATATACTCTAGTTGTTATTACCATATTATTATTTTCATAAAGACTGGTATTTTTTACAAAATCTGGAGTCTTAACAATATTGGTATCAAGGGTTTTGACACAAAGCTTGTATCCTTTTTCTTTTATGATTTGTCCGTAGGTTTTCATTCTAAACAAATCAATTTTCATATCCGAATAATTAGGACTTATAAATGTACCCTTTCCCTGTCTTCTTATTATCTTTCCTTCTCTTTCCAAATCGGAAAGAGCACTTCTAAGGGTTACTCTACTTAGATTGTATTTTTCCACGAAGGCTCTTTCGGATGGAAGTTTTTCAATGCCATTTTCAATTGAATATTCTATTTCTTTTAAAATTAATTTTCTAGCTTTATTTCTTAAGTTCATTTTTAAATATTATGGTTGCCATTTCGAAAAACCAATTATCGAAAGAACAAGACCTCCACAAAGTAAAATTGTTCCAAATGTAATAGCAAAATTATTTACAGATAGGCAGCTCATAAAAGATCCAATACCCATAAGTATTATTCCAATTACGGCTATAATCTTATATTTTCTTATTATCAAATTATCATTTTTCATTTATGCTTCTTCCTCCAAAAATCTTTGCTATTAGAATATAGAAGACAAATCCTGCTATTATTCCATTTAATGCTGGCAAGCCAGCGATTCCATTCATAGCGCTGCCACCTTCTGCTACTTTTTGAAGTAATTTTACAACTACTAGAGCAAGTCCCCAGCTAAGCCAAGGTGTTATATCCCATTGTCTTATGGCTTTGCTATTTAAATCAGGATAGTTTCTTTTATTTATAACATAGTAATTAGCCAATATAATTCCTGCCAATGGTGGAACTATTACTCCAAGTAAGTTTAAGAAAGTAAATAGCTTATCTATATTATATGGTCTAGTTAAGCATAGTAAACCTGAAACTACAAGAACTATTGCTATTATCTTCTTTCTATCAGTTCTAAAGCTATTTGCTAAGTTAAGAGAAGAAGAATATAAGTTTGCAGCATTTGTAGTAAAGATATTAGTAGTCATAAGAATTAGACTTGGCACAACTAAACCTAATTTTAATAATACGGCTGTAAGATCGCTATCTTGCATGCCAATACCTGCTATAGCTCCACAAATTATTAATAAACTATTTCCACCCATAAGACCTACAAATGCACTTAGCATAGCTTGCTTACTTGTCTTTGCAAATCTCATCGTATCTGCTATACAAGTAGCAGTAGATAATATCCAAGTTCCAATTACTATAGTAATTCCATTAACCAATTGCATAGGTTGTTGAGGAATTCAATTTGCTATTGTATCCCATCCAGCAATCATTCCTGATTTGATAGCAGTACCAACTGAAAGAAATATAATTGCAGGAATTGCAACATATCCAAGTATTGTGATTGCTCTTATTCCTGAAAATGCAAATATACCCATAACCACAGCACTTAAAAATAATATTATAAGCTCGCCTGTACCTTGTATATGTAGGACGCTTGCGATAAAATTGCCGTATGTTGCTGCTTGGATGGTATACCATCCGATATTTACTATTGGTACAAATAAGGTTGCAATCTTTGAACCCTTATTACCGAATGTATATCTTGTAATCAAAGCAAAGCTTAGACCAGTCTTACTCGCCATATTTGCAATAGCAATAGCTATAAGACTTAAAAAGATATTTCCTATTATAATAGCGGTTATAATTTCTTTCATAGATAGTCCACTAGCTAGACCACCTCCAGTCATCATGCTTGTGATGACAAAAACAAATCCTAACCAAACGATAATTATACTCCAAAAACTCTTTCTAGCTGACATGGGGACAGCTGATTTTTCGAAGTCGGTATCTTTGGTATCTGTAACATTTTTTACATTGGTATCCATATACTCCTCCTAAAAATTTTATAAATAAATGGTAATACCTTTTATTTGATTATAAATATATCATTTTATTACAAATATTGCAATCGTTTTATATGAAATTTTGATAAAATTTCTCTAATATAAGATATGAATTTTAATATTTAGATAATATATTTGTTAAGTTATTGATAATAATTAAAAATCTAGATATATCTATTAGAAATGAAAATATATTGGTCAAAAAATCCCCAAAAAGTTTGCCTTAAGTAAAACTTTTGGGGGAGATTGTATTTTATTTTGTTGTGCTACTTAATTTGTAAAGAAGCTTTTTCGTATATTCATAAACTCTTTTTACTGATTTGATTTCGATTCTTTCTTTTGGTGTATGGATATCATACATTTGTGGTCCAAATGTAATCATATCAGTTTCTGTTAGGCTCTTTTTTAATATTCCACATTCAAGTCCACAGTGGATTGTATGAACATTAGGTTCTCTTTTAAAGATATCTTTATACACATCAATAGCAATATTTCTTAGTTTTGAATCTGGATCATATTCCCAAGCAGGATATCCTCCGTCATCACTTACTTTGAAATTAAAAGCTTTCATTATAGTTTCATAAGATTTCTGCATTTCATTTCTAGAAGATAGAACAGAAGATCTCAAAAGAGCAACCAAGCTAAGCTTTGATCCATCTTGTCTAAGAATACCATTTGAAATTGAGGTTTGGACAAGTCCAGGGAAGGCATAGTCCATGTATAATACTCCATCAGGTATTGCAAATAACGCATTTAAGATATCACTTTGGCTTTTGTCATCCCAAACCTTATCTATATTTTCGTTATTTTCTTCAATTTTTATTTTTAGATTGGGATCTGTTGTTCTATGCTCGAAAGTTATCTCTTTGATATTTTCCTTTATTGATTCTATTGCTTTATCATCTGCCAAGAAGGTTGCTGATGATGAGGTTGGTATTGCATTATGCTTACTTCCTCCATCAATAAATGAAATCTCAACTCCATCTATGCCATGTAAAAGTCTACTTATAGCTTTTATTGAATTTAGTCTAAATTTCTCTATTTCTTGTCCTGAATGTCCACCTGTTAGACCAGAGATTGAAATATTATAAGCTTTTTGATAGCTTGGCTTTTTAAAGGTGATTTCTCTTTCAGATGTTATTGTAACAGCTCCTGCACATCCAACTAGAAGATCATTTTCAACTTCTCCGTCGATATTAAATAGATATTTTCCTTCTAAATCTTCTTTTTTAACAGCAAAAGCTCCATCCATTGCAAGTTCTTCTTGTGTTGTAAATAGTGCTTCAATATTTGAATGCTCTATTTCATCGCTATCTAGTATGGCTAGAACATAGGCTACTGCAATTCCATCATCAGCTCCAAGTGTTGTACCATCTGCTTTCAAAAATCCATCTTCTACTTTTAAAGATAGGGGATCTTTTGAAAAATCATGGTTGGATCCTTCGATTTTTTCGCAGACCATATCCATATGTCCTTGTAGAATAATGGTAGGGCCATTTTCTAATCCTTTTGTGGCAGGTTTTTTGATGATTACATTATAAAGATCATCTCTTTTTGCTTCTAGATTTCTTTGTTTAGCAAAATCTAATAGAAATTGACTTACCTTTTCTTCATGCTTTGAGCATCTTGGAATTTTAGTTAATTGTTCAAACCAATACAATACGTCTTTGGGTTCATAATTTTCTAACATATAAGCTCTCCTAGTGAAGTATTAAGCCTGACAGGATTCCGTAGTAGTTTCCTATTACATATCCTAGTGTACCAACAAGTAATGCAGGAACTATCAATTCTTGCCATCCTTTGGATACAGCCATAGCGGCTGCAGTTGTAGGTCCTCCTACATTTGCATTTGAAGCTACTATTATTTCTTCTATTGAGAATTTCAAAATCTTGCCCCAAATTAGTGACCAGATTAGATTGAATAGTACTACAATAAGTGCAAATACTAATAGAAGTGGTGATTCTTTAATAATTAAGCTTATTGAAGCTGGAGCTCCTATTACCGCAAAGAATAAATAGATTAAGAATGTACCAATTTCTTGTGTTCCGTTTACTTTTTGTAGTTTTTCTGAGAATACTGATGAGATAATCATTGTAAATGTTGTAATCAAAAGATACATATTTCCAAAGAATCCGCCAATTATCTTAGATAATATATCATCTCCTGTAAAAGCTCCTTGAATTATTCCAGATAATTTATCTGAAACAGCTACTATTGCAAAGGCTAGAGCAACTGTAATGGCGATATCTTTTAATGATATTTCCTTTGCTCCCCAATATTCTGCAGCTTGTGTTTTATTTGAAGCTTTTTCTTCTTCTGTAAGTTGTTCTAATTTTTCTTCGTAAGGTCTCTTATAATGCTTTTTGATAATTGCCATTGTTGGAAGTGATGTCAATGCGAAGAAATATAGTGCCATTAAGAGATTGTCTGCAACTAGAGCAGCAGAAGTTGTTTGTCCTGGAACATCGTAAAGTGTACTCATTGCTACAAAGTTTACAGATCCTCCTGTATATGTACCAACGAACATAGGAACTATATCATTAAGTTTTGGGATGACTGCTTTTAAAGCAAAGAAAGCTATAAATCCTCCTATAATTGTTCCTATACCAGAAAGTAAATAAATTACTAAGACTCTTCCTGATCCTTTCCAAATTTTCTTGATATCCGCATGGAAAAGTAGCATAGGTACAGCAAGTGGTACTACATAACTCCAAACGTTATCATAAACAGGTGATTCTGTAGGTATAATCTTAAGATTTGCTAAAACTAACATAAAAAATAGCGCTAGAATACAACCTGTAACCTTATTTGCCCATTCATATCTTTGTTCAAGTATGATGGCAAGAGCAGCAGAAGCCGCTAAAATTGCCCAAAGTATCCAAGTACTATCGGGTGAAATTAAACTATTACTCATTTTTACCTCCTGTATAATTAATTTCATTTATAATTTTAACACTTCTAAATTTATTTGCAATGTATTGAAATAATATATCAATAATATCAAAAGTATTTTAATATATAATAATTATATCAAGCTTTTATATTACATTTGTTTTAGTTAAGTTTAAAATCAATAAAAATCTAATATAATTTGCTTTTCTTGTAATGTTTTGTGTCAATAAAACGTTTTCTGAATTTATAAAATATAATTATATATTTTTAGATTAAAAAAAGACTATAATAATATAGCCTTTTTATCATTTTTTCTTTCTTGCAATATATGTCATTAATATTGCAATCATTAGAAATATATTCGTTACATTAAAGAAACTATTTTGCTCATAAGTGTTAATGATTATTATAAGAATCATTATTATATAATAAGAATATCTACGCATTACTTGAAATCTCTTTTTCTATAAAGCCATTTTCCATAGCCTTTTTCTCCCAAAAACTCATTGTCTTTTGCAACTAACTTTCCTCTTACAAATACTAGATTGATGCTTCCTTTAACTTCCATATTTTCATAAGGGGAGTATTCGCTTTTGCCTTTCATATTAGAAGCTTTTAGAATTTCTTTTTTATTGGGATCTATTACTGTTATATCAGCATCACTTCCTACAACTAGGCTTCCTTTTTGTGGATATAATCCAAAGATTTTGGCAGGATTTGTGCTCATAACTTCAACGAATTTATTAAGAGAAATTCTTCCTTTCATTACTCCTTCAGAAAATATTACTCGTACTCTTTCTTCAACTCCTGGAGCTCCTCCTGGTGCTTTTGAAAAGTCATCAATTCCATCATTTTTTTCTTTTAATGTAAATGGGCAATGATCTGTTGCTATTGTATCTACATATCCATCTTTTATGGCAAGCCATAAAGCTTCGTTGTCCTTTTTCTTTCTAAGAGGTGGGGCCATTAGGTATTTTAGGCCTTCTTTTTTGCCATCTTTATAATACATTTGATCTGTAAGTGTTAGATATTGAGTACATGTTTCACAAAAGACGTTTTTTTGGCCATTATCTTTTGCAAGTTTTATTCTATCAATGGCCTCTTTTGTTGAGGTATGAACTATATATACTGGTGCATCATCTGCAAGTTTAGCAAGATTTAGCATTGTATCTACTGTCTCTGCTTCTGCTTGATTAGGTCTTGATAGTGCATGATATATTGGATCTGTTTTTCCTTCTTTTATGAATTTTTCTTTTAAGTAATTAGTTATCTCATCATTTTCTGAATGTATGGTTAATAGTCCGTTGCTTTCTTTCATTTGTAGAAATATTCTATAGAAATCTATATCACTTAGTGCATATCCATAAGTTGAGTATCCTTTAAATGATAATACTCCTTCTTCTTCTACCATGTGCTTTAGCTCTTTTAGGATATCATCATCAACTCTTTGAAATACCCCATGAAATGCGTAATCTATTACCGATTTTTTGCCAAGCTTGGTATATGTATCAAATGTATTGTGAAGATTAGCTCCATCTTCACCAAATGCCATGTGATCTATAATTGTTGTAGTTCCTCCTACAGCTGCGGCAATTGTTCCTGTGTAAAAGTCATCAAGGGATCTGTATTTTTCTGATTGTTGAAGTTCCATGTGAGTATGAGCATCTATAAGTCCTGGCATTACGTATTTGCCATCTACATCATAGACTTTATCAAAGTCTTTTCCATCAAAATCTCCAATTGCTAGAATCTTTTCGTCTTCTATAAGTAAATCTGATTTTTTGATAAAATCATCTGTTACAATTATTCCATTTTTTAATAAGGTTTTCATAAATAATCCTTTCTAATAATTAGTTAGAAACATAATATTATTACTGAGTTATTTTGTCAAATTACATAAAAAATTTACCAAAATACCATTGATATGTTAAAATAATATATAATATATAAAACTAAAGGAGACTATATGCATTACAGCGATACAAGTAAACAATATCATATAGACTTAGATGAAAATGATATAGGAAAATATGTAATATTACCAGGAGATCCACAAAGATCAGAAAAGATCGCAAGACATTTTGAAAATGCAAAGCTTGTTGGAAATCATAGAGAATATGTTACTTATACAGGATATCTAAATGGGGAGAAAGTATCAGTAACATCAACAGGAATAGGAGGAGCTTCTGCTGCAATTGCAATGGAAGAGCTTACAAAAATAGGAGCTCATACATTTATAAGAGTAGGGACTTGTGGTGGAATGGATCTTGATGTAAAAAGTGGAGATATAGTAATAGCAACATCAGCTATAAGAGCTGAAGGAACATCAAAGGAATACGCACCAATAGAATTTCCTGCAGTAGCAAATTTTGATGTAGTAAATGAATTGGTAAACGCAGCCAAATCAATGAATTTGAACTATCACACAGGTGTTGTTCAATGTAAGGATTCATTCTATGGACAACACGAACCAGAGAAAATGCCAATAAGCTATGAGCTTATGAACAAATGGGATGCTTGGCTAAAACTTCACACACTTGCAAGTGAGATGGAATCAGCAGCATTATTTGTAGTTGCAAGTTATCTAAATGTAAGATGTGGATCATGCTTTCTAGCAGTTGCAAATCAAGAAAGAGAAAAGCAAAACCTAGATAATCCAGTTGTAAAAGACACAGAGACTGCCATAAAAACAGCCATAGAAGCAATAAAAAACTTAATAGAAAGAGATAAAAATGAAAAAAATATTTAGAATATTCTTTGCTTTATTCGTAGTTATAATAACTTCTGCAAATGTATATGCCAAAGAAGGTAACCTAGATGTAGAAGCATACTACGAAACAAAAGACAATAAGACTTATGTAGATGTAGAAGTAGAAAATAACACCGGACTAATGCTTAGCGATCTAAAGATAAATTCTGATATAGAAGATCCTTATATGCTAAAGGATATAACAGAAAATCCTAAGGACACATTAGAAAAAGGCGCAAAAGAAATTAGACATTATGAGCTTACAGCAAAGCCTACAAGTAAGAAAGTAGAAGCTAAAGCAAATGAAGCAAAAAAGGCAAGCAAAGCTCCAAAGACTGGAGTAAAAGGCCCAACAGCAATTATAATAATACTAATAGTTGCAATAGTAGTTCTACTATTATTAAATAAGAATAAGAAAAACAAAGCCTTGGCATTAGCACTTATCATGCTATTACCACAAATCATGCCAAATGAAGCAAAAGCAAGTAGCAATGATATAAATCAAAAAGATCAATTTGAATTAGAAATTGACAACAAAAAAGTCAAACTAGAAGTTACAGTAACAGCAAAAAATAACGAGACAGAAATAAATGTCGGAGAAGCTAAGCCAATACCAAATGACGATAGCAACAAAAAGCCAAATGAAAATGAAGCTTCATCAGATAACAAGAAACCAGAAAACCCATCTAAGGAAGAACCATCCAAAGAGGAACCTTCTAAAGAAGAACCATCAGAAAATGAAGATTCTAATAAACCATCAACAGAAAATCCATCCAAAGATGACAAGAATTCAAATTATACAAGCTCCAAAGAAGATCAACAACCTATCATAAAAGAAGATAATGAAACAAAAGATAGAAAACAAAGACTTCTTATACTAGAAGATGTTGATAAGAAAGAACTAGACAAATTAGACAAAGAAGCCATAGATAAGATTTATGAAAAAGCTAAAGAAATCTCCACAGAAAAAGGATATTGGAATATCGATACTATAGCAGGAAAGCTTATAACAAAAGATGAAGACTTCTTAAAAGATATGACCAAAGCAAAAGAAGGAGAATTTGATAAGTATAATTTCATAAGAGATAAGTACAAACAAGAAAATGGCGAATCAATCTACAAAGATATAGATGATAAGAAAATAGAAGATATTCTTATGAGTGGATTTGATCAGATAATTCACAAAAATGTATCAATGGATGAATATTTAGCTTATAAGTTAAAAGAAGAAGGAATAGATAACAAGGAATTTGACTTTGAAAAGATAAAAGAAAATCTAGATAAAAAGATAGATTTAGATAAGAAAGATGCATTTGAAGATAAAAGAGAAGAATTTGGAGAAAATGCCAAGGACTTAGATAATTCAACAATGCTCTATCTTATAAAAAAGCAAAAGATGAATGAATTCTATGAAAAAGAATTTGACATAGAAAAAGAAATTCAAAGAATAAAATAAAAAATCGGAGACAAAGATCTCCGATTTTTTTAAACAAAGCATAGGAGAAAATCATGTTAATGGAAAAACAAAGACAACAGATTGTAGAATATTCAAGAAAGCTTACAACAGAAAATCTTACAAGCGGGACAGGAGGTAATATTTCTATAATTGATAGAAATACCAATACATTTGCAATAAGTCCATCAGGAATAGATTATTTTAAGATGAAAAAAGAAGATGTAGTTGTAATTAATCTAGATGGCAAAGTCATTGAAGGCGATAGAAAGCCATCAAGCGAATTTGAAATGCATAGACTAATATATAAGAACAAAGACGATGCAAAAGCAATAGTTCATTGTCATTCAACTTATGCGACAAGTCTATCAATTAATAGAATGGATTTACCAGCATCGCATTACATAGTAGCAGATCTTGGAGGATGTGATGTAAAATGTGCCAAATATGAAACTTATGGTACAAAAGAAATTGCTCTTAGTGCATTGGATGCACTTAAAGAAAGATATGCCTGCCTTCTTGCAAATCATGGACAGATAGCTTATACAGATACTATAGAAAAGGCTTTCGATAGAGCAATTACTGTAGAATGGCTATCCAAGCTTTATATAATATCATCACAAATATCTAAGCCATTTATATTAGATGATGAAGAAATGGATAAAATAGTAAAGAAATTTCAAAATTACGGTCAGAAAAAGTAATCTATATCTAAGACCTATTAATAAAAAATATTATTTATGTTAAAATATAAATCGGACGACATAAAAGGTTTTCTTAAAAATGTAAAATACATATAAACACTTTATTAAATCAATGTAAAATGTTAAAAAGTAGCAATCTTTTAGAAAAATATAGTATAATATTTATGTTCAGAAAAAATCAATCCAAAGGAGCAATTAATGATTGAAATAAAAAATCTCAAGAAAGTTTTTGAAAACGGATTTGAGGCCCTTAAAAGCATCAATCTAACCATAAATGATGGAGAACTTGTATGCTTACTAGGACCTAGTGGATGTGGCAAAAGTACAATACTTAATTTGATATCAGGACTTCTAGATCCTACAGATGGAGATATACTATTTGACGGAGAATCTGTAGTAGGAATTCATCCTAAAGATCGTGGAATAGGACTTGTATTTCAAAATTATGCACTCTATCCACACATGAGCGTTCTTGAAAATGTAATGTTTCCTCTAACAGTAGGAAAGAACAAAATGAAAAGAGAAGATGCTGAAAAAATCGCTAAAAAATATATGAAAATTACAAGCATAGAAGAGCTTAGCGAAAAAAAGCCTGGTCAAATGAGTGGTGGACAACAGCAAAGAGTTGCAATAACTAGAGCACTTGTGCAAAATCCCAAGATCCTTCTACTAGATGAGCCACTAAGTAACCTTGATGCAAGACTTAGACTTAGGATAAGAGAAGAGATTAGAAGACTTGTAAAAGAGATAGGAATTACAACTATATTTGTAACTCATGACCAAGAAGAAGCACTTTCGATATCAGATAAGATTGTAATTATGAATGATGGAATAGTCCAACAACATGATATTCCACAAAATCTATATCTTAATCCTGCAAATGAATTTGTAGCAAGATTTATGGGAACTCCTATAATAAATATCTATCCTATGAGAAAAGAAGGAGATGTTTTAAAATCAGAAGAGTTTGATATAAACATAGATGATCTAAATAAAGAAAGATTTAAAAATAAGCTAGAAGATGGAATGTATAATGTCGGAATAAGAGCTGAGTATTTTTCTATATCAGAAAATCCTAAGATAAAAACAAAAATAACATCAGTAGAGCTTATAGGTAAAGATTGCATTATTCATTTTGATCTAAATAAAATTCACTCTAAGACAATTACAGATATTTCATATACTCCAAAAGCTGGAGATGATATAGGCCTTTCAATTGATTACGATAATATATATATCTTTGATACACAAGGAAAGAGAGTCTACTAATGGATAATATCAAAAAGACACCTAGACATAGATTTAAATACAGTGCAGAAAGCGAGCCTAGAGCTTGGTTATTTCTATTACCTGCACTTGTTGCAATATTTGTATTTAATATAGTGCCTTTATTTAAGACATTTTATATTGCATTTCAAAAGGGAACTTTAAATAACTTGGAATTTAATGGATGGGAGAATTTTAGAATTGTATTAAATGATCCCAAATTTCATAAAGCACTTATAAATACCTCATTGTATGCGGTAATTGTAGTTCCAATTGCACTTATAATATCAATGCTAATTGCAGTTTTGATTCATGATAAGATAAAGCATAAGAAAATATTTGAGACTATATTTTTTATACCATATCTTACAAGTATGATTGCGATAGGAGTTGTTTTTAGATATTTATTTAATTATGACTATGGTATATTGAATTATTTTCTTGGGTTTTTCAATGTCGAGCCGATAAATTTCTTGGATGATCCCAATATTTCTATATACACTGTAATAGTTTTTGGAATATGGATGAGTCTTGCATTTAATATAATAATTTTACTTACAGGACTTAGAAATATAGATGATAATTATTATAAGGTAGCAGATATGTTTGGCGCTACAAAATGGGAGCAATTCAAAAGAATAACATTACCACAGCTAATACCAACTATAACATTTCTTTTGCTAATGAACTTTATATCAGCATTTAAAGTCTATGGTCAAGTATATGCTATATTTAATGGAAAGCCAGGAATTGCAGAATCTGCTACAACTGGAGTATTCTATATATTTACTAAATTCTACACCCAAAATAGATACGGTCAGGGAATGGCAGCAGCAGTTATCTTGTTTTTTATAATTTTGATTTTTACGATTATACAAAATAAGATTCTAAGAAAGATAGCGAGGTAGTTATGAAAAATTTTAAGATTTCAACTTTACTAGGTAAAATTTTTATAGTTATAATGGCAATAATTACACTATTTCCATTTGTATATATGGTTTTATCTTCACTAATGAGTTTTACAGAAGCAACAAGCATACCACCTACTATGTTTCCAGAAAAACCACTTTTTTCTAATTATGCTGAAGCTATGACCAAGGCACCTTTTGCAAGATATTTTATAAATACAATATTTACAGCAGTATCTACAACAGTTCTAATCCTAATAACATCCGTTCTATCAGCATTTGCATTGGTACAACTTAACTTTAAAGGAAAGAATGTAGTTACAATGATAATGGCTGCAATGCTTATGGTTCCTTATGAGATTACAGTATTTACAAACTTTCAGACAATTGCAAAACTAGGCCTACTTGACACATATTGGGCGCTAATAATTCCACATGTTGCAAGTATATTTTATATATTCTATCTAAAAGGATACCTTACAAGTATTCCATCAAGTTATTATAAGGCAGCCAAAGTCGATGGATGTTCAAACTTTGAATTTATAACAAGAATACTTGTGCCAATGACAAAGCCTGCATTATTTACAATGGGAATATTAAATTTCATATCAGGATGGAATTCATTCTTGTGGCCAATACTTGTTACAAATAGCAAGAATATGAGATTAATAAGTAATGGACTTTCTGCATTTACATCAGAAAGCGGAACTGCAGTACATTTACAAATGGCAGCATCAACAATAACAATACTTCCAATACTAATCCTATACCTTGTATTTAGAAAGCAAATTATGAGAGGAGTAGGACAAAGTGGAATCAAAGGATAGAACAAAGATAAGATTTATAAATGGGATGAGAACCATAGGAGGAACTTTTATAGAAGTTACTAAGGGCAAAGATAGAATAATCTTTGACTGTGGAGCAGAATTCCATCCAGAATTAGAAGAACAACCACAAGAACTAGAAGATATATTAGAATGTGAGCTTGCACCTTTTATAGAAGGAATATATGATAAAAGAATAGAACTTAGTAATTATAAAGACAGAAATGATCCTTACGAAAATACCGCAATCTTTGTATCACATATTCATCTTGACCATTCCAAGATGATAAATTTCATAGATCCATCGCTAGATGTATATATGTCAAATGATTCAAAGAAATTATTAGAAGCAATCAATGAAAAAGATTTTCTATATGAGAATAATTTCCTTAAAACAAAGACAAGAGCTATAAAAGGAGTAGAGTATTATAGAAAGGTCCAAATTGGAAAGATCTCAGTGACAATGATACCAGTAGATCATGATTGCTATGGAGCAGTTGGATTTATAATACAAACAGATGATCTAAAAATATCCTATACAGGAGATATAAGACTTCATGGATTTAGACAAAAAGACACCATAGATTTTATAGAAAAATCCAAAAACTCTGATTATCTAATATCAGAAGGAGTATCGGTTTCATTTAATGAGTTTAGCGATGAGATCGAATCTCCACATACTGAAGATGAGCTTATAGATAATGTATTAGATATCATAGATAAAAATCCTAATAGACAAATAACATTTAGCTATTATATCTCAAATATAGAAAGAATACTAAAGCTTATAGAAAAATCAAAAAGACAAATAGTCCTAGATTCATACTATGCATATGTTCTAAAGAAAGTTAAAGCAATAGATGTATCATATTATGATGTTTCTAACAAAGACTATGGACTAAGAGAGGATCTTAGAGTAGATATAAAAGATCTACTTCAAGATAAAAAAAGGTATTTACGGCAATTTAACAAAAGTGTCGATAAATATATAGACGCCATGCTAGATGGGGGAATATATCTACATTTAGATGCGGAGCCACTAGGAGAATTTGACCCATATTATGAAGTATTTATAAAAAGGTTTGAAGATAGAAATATAGAATTTAAGCCCATAAAATGCTCAGGTCACGCTTATCCTAAGGATCTATTGAAGATAATAAATGGAATAAAACCACGCATACTTGTACCAATTCACTCATTTAGACCAGAAAAGTTATTTAACGAAAATGGCGAAACCATTTTACCTATGAAAAATCAAATTTTAGGAGGTATTTAATGAATTTGAAAAAGGTAATCACATCAGCACTTACACTTGCACTTGCTCTAGGACTTACAGCATGTGGAAGCAGTAACAAAGATGAAAACTCAAATGCAGTAAGTGGTAATGAGACTTCACAACAAGAAACAGAAAACACAACAGATGAAAAAGCAACTGTAGTATTCTGGCATGCAATGAACGGTGAACAAGAAAAAGAACTTACAAAACTTGCAGATGACTTCATGAAAGAACATCCAGATATTACAATCGAACTTCAAAACCAAACAGGTTATCAAGAATTGCAACAAAAAATCACAGCAACAAGTACAAGCCCTGATGATTTACCAACAATGACACAAGCATATCCTGATTGGATGTTTAACCCAATAAAAGATGGCTTAGTACAAGATTTAACAGATCTTACAAAAGATATAGAAGACTATGATGATATACTAGAAGGATTTAGAAAAGGAACAGAATTTGACGGAAAAGTTTATTCAATGCCTTTTAATAAATCAACAGAAATATTATGGTATAACAAAGATATCTTTGATGAATTAAAATTAGACGTTCCAACAAGTTATGAAGAATTAGAAGATGTTTCAAAGAAGATTACAGAAGAAAAGGGAATACCAGCAATAGGTTGGGATTCACTATCAAACTACTACACAACATTTATAGCAAATGAAGGCAAAGATTTTGACAAAGATTTCGATGTAACATCAGATGAATCAAAAAAGGCTGTAGAATATTATCTTGATGGAATAAAAGATGGATACTTTAGAACAGCAGGAACTGATAAATACATGTCAGGACCTTTCGGAAATGAACAAGTAGCAATGTATATCGGTTCAAATGCTGGAGAAACATTTGTAAAAGAAGCAGTAGCAGATAAATTCAATGTAGGAGTAGCACCAGCACCAACAGGAAAAGCAGTTCAACAAGGAACAGATGTATTCGTATTTGCAAATAAACCAGAAGCAGAAACAAAAGCAGCTTATGAATTTATAAAATACATCACATCAAAAGATGCACAAATCGAATGGGGAATTAAGACAGGTTATATTCCAGCAAGAGAATCTTCAATCGAAGCAGATGAATATCAAAATTCAGGCTCACTTATTGGTCCTGTAATAAAAGATGCAACAAAAGATCTATTTACAACACCAGTAGTAGCAGGAGCAGACCAAGCTTATCAAGAAGCTGGAACAATGATGGAAACAGTATTAGCAGATCCTGATAGCGATGTAGACAAACAATTAGAAAACTTCCAATCAACACTTGATGGAATCTGGGAATAAGTCTATTTCAAAAATAAACATTAACTAAAAAGCAGGTAGAATTCTACCTGCCTTTTTTATGAATTATTTTAAGACTTACTTTATTATAATAGCTTTTATTTGATTACTTTTATCGCTTTGTTTTAATGCTTACATAAAAAATACTTATAAAATCTATGTAAAAATCATGACTTCTTTTAATTTTAGAAATTAAGAATATTTTATTTAAAAATAGACAAAAAAAAGGAACCTCAAAGAGATTCCAGAGTTAAACAGTCTATAAGTAAAACTTACTTTGCTATTATAGCATTTATTTAAATTTAAGTAAATACAGTTATTACAAGAAACTAGCTATTTCGTCGACATCTTTTCTATCAAAATGATCTTTTGAAGCCTTTGCTTTTTCACTTTCATAACCTATCGCAAGAACACCTATAGGAGAGATGTCTTTTAAGTTAAAGTTCTTTTTGATATTAGCTAGATCACTTGCTCCAATCCATATTGAATCTATATCCTTATAGCTTAATGCAAGCATTAGATAACCTGCAAATATACTTGATGAGATAATTCCACCATTTAGATTCTTATAATCACGAGTTCTTGAGATAGTCTCATCATAAGCTAATATTATAAAGCTTTTTGCATTGTAATCTTGTGTCAAAGATTTCTTAAGTAAATCTTTTTTCTCATTAGATTCTACAACAATAATTCTTTGAGGTTGGTCGTTTTTTGAGCTAGGAGATTTCATTGCAAGATTTATAGCTTCTTTTAAATCTTCTTTTATAATTTCCTTATCGGAGAAATCTCTTGTAGAATGTCTTTTATCTAATAATTCTATAAAATCCATATTACTCTTCCACAAATTCTATTCCACTAGTTGATAATACTTTAATTCTTGCAAGAGATAGAACATCTATGCCTTGATCTTCTAGAATCTTTCTTCCTTTTTGGAAGGATTTTTCAATTACAATTCCGATTCCACAGACATTTGCTCCAGCTTGAGTACATAAAGCTATCATTGCTTGAGCTGCTTGTCCATTTGCGAGGAAGTCATCTATAAGAAGAACATTTTCTCCTTCATGGAGGAATTCCTTACTTACCATGATTTCTTTCATTTCTTGTTTTGTGTAAGAATATACTGTTGATTTGTATATATTATCTTCTATTGTAAGAGATTTCTTCTTTCTTGCAAATATCATGTCGCAATCAAGTTCCATTGCTGTAAACATTGCAGGAGCTATTCCTGAAGATTCTACAGTGAGTACTTTGTCAATTTTCTTATCTTTGAAGTGATTGGCAAATTCTTTGCCGATTAATTTCATTATATGAACATCAACTTGATGGTTTAAGAATGAATCAACCTTTAAAATATCCCCATCAAGAACTTTTCCTTTTTTTAAAATGAGTTCTTCTAATTCGCGCATTAAGCTACTCCTCCTTAAATATTAAGTATTATGTTGGTTGGTATAATTATAATCTATTGACCTAATTTAGTCAAAAGGTACTAAGAAATCAAAATATTTTAATAGTTCTTGATTTTAAATCGTAAAATTGTTACTATAGTAACAAATAGGAAAAGGCTATCAAATTTACCGGGAGGTATTATGAAAGATTATTTGAAAACTGCAAATTCAAAAGTACTTTGGATAGCAGCTATTCCTGTAGTAGTAATCGTTATAATTCAAGCGATGATTTTTTACAAGAAGGCTAAGAATGCAGGTAAAATCGTAGGACTTAGTGATAGTGATGCTAAGAGAGCTTTTAAGGTTGGAGCTAAGGCTGCAATTGGACCTGCTATTGGAGTATTTGTTGTAATGCTTGGACTTATGGCAGTAATAGGAGCTCCTCTATCATGGATGAGATTATCTGTAATAGGAGCGGCACCAACAGAACTTGCTGCAAGTCAAATGGCTGCTAAAGCACAAAATATCGAACTAACAGATCCAAATTATGATATTATGAATTTTGCTAATGCAACTTGGGTTATGGCTTTAAATGGAAGTGCTTGGCTTTTAGTTTCAGGTTTATTTGCTGATAAATTAGAAGGAGTCCAAAAGAAAGCCTTTAAAGGAAATCCAAAGAAATTATCCGTAGTTATGTCTGCTGCAATGTGTGGAGCTTTTGCATATCTACTTGCAAATCAAGTTTATCCAAGCTTTGTAGACAGAGGAAAGATGCCATATATGGTAGCTGGAATAGTAGCAATTATTTCCATGTATATATGTGAAAAAATTTCAAAAAAACATCCTAAAATGAAGGAATGGAACCTAGGTATTTCTATGATTGTTGCAATGTTTTTAGCTATTGTATATAAGAAATTGATAATGGGAGTATAGTATGGAAAATTATGATGAAAAACAATATGAGTTAGAATTTACAAGGCCTATAATAAAATATGGTAGACTTATAAATCTTTTAGCTATTCCACTTTGCTTTCTACCATCACTTGCAATGTGGCTAGTATTTGACACAGTTCCTACTGCAAAAGAGATATTAACAGGATGGGTACTTATAGCTTCTATATATGGAATATATGCTATTATAGAACCAATATCATATTTCCCAATGGTTGGACTTTCAGGAACATATATGTCTTGTCTTTCAGGAAATATTTCTAATGTTAGAATACCTTGTTCAATTATAGTTCAAGATTCTTTAGGTGTTGAACCTGGAACGAAGAAAGCAGAGATTGTATCTACAATAGGTATAGCTGGAAGTATTATAACAAATATTATAGTAGTAACCATTGCTGCAATAGGCGGAGCTGCTTTAATGGCTATGTTTCCTCCAGTTGTTATAGAAGCTTTCGAATATGTATCAGCAGCTATTTTTGGAGCTATGTTTGCAATGGCTGCATTAAAAGATATAAGGTCAGGATTTATTTCTATAGTACTAGCTTTTATATTAATAAAGTTTGGTTTACCATCTTATGTTATAATTCCTGTAATAGTGTTTGGAATGATTCTATTAGCTTTATTGCTAAATAAGGGAAAAAAGTAAGGAGATTTTATGAATAATATAATTAAAGAAGTAGAAGATAATATGGATGAGGTAATTGAGAATAGAAGATACCTACATAAAAATCCAGAAATAGGTTTTTCTTTAGATAACACAATCTCATTTGTAAAAAAGAAACTAGATGAATATGGAATCGATTACAGAACAGATATAGGAAAATCAGCAGTTGTAGCAACTATAAATCCAGGAAAGGGAAGAGTAATTGCTTTAAGAGCTGATATGGATGCTTTACCTATAAAAGAAGAAACAGGATTAGAATTTCAATCAGAAAATGGAAATATGCATGCTTGTGGACATGATGGACATACTTCAATGCTTTTAGGAGCAGCAAAAATTTTGAATAATCATAAAGATGAGATAAATGGAACGGTAAAACTCATATTCCAACCGGCAGAAGAGCTTGGAACAGGTTCAAAATATCTTTGTGAAGACGGAGTAATGGATGATGTAGATGAAATTATAGGACTTCATGCAGGTAATATAACTGATGAAGGTCCAACTGGATCTATGGTATTTTCAAAAGGTAGCATGATGGCTTGCATGGACAAATTTACAATTGAAGTTAAAGGAGTCGCAGCACATGGATCAACACCACAATTATCAGTAGACCCAGTATTAGTTGGTTCACATATAGTAGTAGCATTACAAGAAATAATTTCAAGAGAAATGGATCCTAGAACTCCTGCAGTAATAACAACAGGTATTTTTAAATCAGGAAGTGCTTTTAATATAATTCCTGAAAAAGCACAACTTGAAGGAACAGTAAGAGCTATTACAGATGAAGATAGAAAATACATAGCAAAGAGGATAGAAGAAGTATCTACTACAGTTGCAAAAGCTTTTAGAGCTGATGTAACGTATGAATATTTTTGGCAACCACCTCCAGTAGTTAATGATAAGCATGTCGCAGAAAAACTAATGGCTGTTGCAAAAGATTTATATCCAGATAACGTAATAGAAATGCAAAAACCTGTAATGGGAGGAGAAGATTTTGCTTGGTACCTAGAAGAAAAACCTGGTAGTTTCTTCTTATTACAAAATCCATTAAAAATAGATGGAAAAGTATGGCCACATCATAATTCTAAATTTGCACTAGACGAAAGCCAATTTGGAAAAGGAATAAGTGTAATGGTAGGTTATGTTTTAAGTGAACTTTCTTAAAAACTATGTTTGATTAATTGATAAGATAATCTTTTCCTAGACTATATAAGATGGTGGTGTTGCAGAATAGAATTATCTATTCTGCGACATCATTTTTTTATTAAT
>JAUMZM010000082.1 GCA_030528125.1 Tissierellia bacterium | reverse complement strand
ATTTCAAGGTGAATTATTTTTTAGTTTCTCTTGACATTTGATAGCTGGTCTTAATTTATTATAACATAATTAAATTAAGCATAGAATAAAAACTTCTATGTGTACTAATTAATTAACATGCTAAAACAATAAATAAAAACCTTGTTTTGTGTAAAAAATTAAAATTATTTTCACTTTATCATGCCAATTGGAAATATTTGTTCTATGAGCTTTATTAAGCTTCTTGCCATCTTTTCTCAGCTTTAGGTTATTTTATGAATTATATCTTTCTGGAATTATTCATTCAAAATAAAAAAGCCCTATAATAATAGAATTTTAAGGCTTTTAAAATTTGGCATGCCAAGAGGGAATCGAACCCCCATACCCAGTTTCGGACGCTGTTATTTTACCATTAAACTATTGGCATTCTTTAATTGTAATATTAGAAAATTGTATTTGATTTAGAAATCTCAAATCAAACTTAGTATTTCCAAGTCCTGAATCAATATAAAAAACAGTATTATTGTAATTATAAATTCCTTTGGAATACTTTGGTAAAAATCCTTCACCTGGTGCAAATAAAGCTCCTATTATAGGAAGTCTAACCTGTCCTCCATGTGTATGACCAGAAAATACAAAATCTTCTCTTCCATCTTTTTGTTCACGGATCATTTTTGAATTATGGCACAAAACTATATTTAATCCATTATCAATTGGATTGAAATTTTCATAACTAAAGTCATAAAAACCTGTGCCATAAAAATATATCCTATTTTCCGATGTTTCATATACTATACCAGAATTATGTAGAAAATATATATTCCTTTTTTTAACCTCTTTTATAAATTCTTCTGTCATTCTGCCACTTTCTTCATGGTTACCTGTAATATATATAGTATTAATTCCAAGAGATGATATTTTATCTAAAAGGAAAACTGCTTTGTTAAATTTTTTAGTTTCTCCATAATCATTTATATCACCAGTAAGTATTATAAAATGAGGTTTAAAAATTTTTATTTTTTCTAACAAATAATCTAAATTTCTTAATTTATTAGAGTGAAAATCAGAAATTTGCGTTATTCTGATTTCACCCTTAATCTTATCACTTTCTAAACTAACTTTATTTTCCCTAGCAAATTTAGTTTGAATGTAGATATATCTTACAAGTACAATTACAAAGAAAATTAAAATTAATAAAATTATCTTTTCTTTTGACATAGTTTCTAATTAAAGAAATCACTTTTTATATCTGATGGCATTAGTATTCCGTTTCTAGGAGAGAAACTTATATTTGATACTGCTACACCATCTGGCATAGATGATCTTTTGAATTGATTATTAAATAATCTTTTTATAAATGATGTAAGCCATTTATTTATAGTATCTTCGCTATATTTTCCATCAAATGCTATAAATGCTCTTTTACTTATTTCTTCTTTGCTACATTTGTTTTCAAAAAACTCATATATAAAATAGTCTATAAGTTCATAAGGTCCTACTATTTCTTCTGTTTTTTGGCTTATTGCATTATTATCGTCATTTACAAGTTCGGGGCTAATAGGTGTGTCAAGTATATTCTTCAATGCATCTTTTAAATTTTCATCAGAGCTTTTTTCTAGAATCCAATTTAGTATATAGCGTATTTCAGTTTTTGTAATGCTTGCATTAAGTCCATACATACTCATTTGATCACCATTATAAGTTGCAAAACCTAAAGCAAGTTCTGATAAATCTCCTGTACCTATAACAATAGCATTTTTCATATTAGCTATGTCCATAAGAACTTGAGTTCTTTCTCTTGCTTGTGAATTTTCATAAGCAGTATCTTTTAAATCTATACTATGAGAAATGTCATTTAGGTGAGCTTTTAAGCTTTCAGTTAAATCAATTTCTGTAAGCTCTATTCCTAATGCTTCTGAAAGTTTTTTAGCATTGCTTTTTGTCTTATTACTGGTAGCAAATGCCGGTAACGAATATGCGTGTATGTGACTCTTATCTATGTTCATAATCTCATAAGCTTTTACGATAGCTAGAATAGCCATAGTTGAGTCCAAACCACCTGATAGACCTAATACTACATCTTCTATTCCTATGTGCTTCATGCGCCTTATAAGGCCCTTTGCTTGTATTTCTAAAACATCTTCACAAAATATATCCTTGTCATTAGAATCTGGTAAATATGGATAAGGATTTAGTTTATAATTATAATTACAATTCTCAAATTCTATTTCTATTGAATCATAATCTAATAGATTAATAGCTTCCTTATAAGCTACTGTTCCACAACCGAAAGAATCATTTCTCTTTTCTATAATTTTCCCATCGTATAATATAATATCTAAACCAGAAAATACAAAATCTGTACTACTTTCTCCAATTCCAGAAGAAGTTGATACATAGATTGTATCTTTTGACAAAAACTTATATTTTTCTATCTTTTCCTTTTCGCTAAATGCAAATTGATACATATTTTCTGGATGTAAGATTAAATTTGCACCAAGTTCTTTATATAAAAGACTTTTTGGAATGATTTTGTCTTCATCTTCTCCAATTGATACCGCTATATTTAGATCTTTTGAAGATATAAGTGAATTGTTTAAAACAGGAAATCCATAATTTTTTAAATTTATATAACTAAAATCATCTTCAAATTCAGAAAAGATTTTTCTCTCTGAATTCTTTAAGTTTTCTTTTAAATAACATCCTAGAATCAACCCGGATTTTATTACAAATATTGAATTATATAACTTGCTTTTAACTTCTAATGGAATTCCAACTGTAAATAAAATATCTAAATTTTCGCTTTCTTTTTCTAATTTGAGTAGATAATCTATTGAAGAATCTAAAATTTTCTTTTGAAAGAATAAATCATTTAATGTAGATCCAGTTAAAGAAAGCTCTGGAAAATTAACTATTTTTATATTCTCATCTGAAGCTTTTTTAATAGTATCTAAGATTTTTTCATAATTTTTGTCAATTTGTCCAAGTTCAATTTCAAAACTTGAACAGGCAACTTTAATTGTTTTCATATAACACCTCTAAGATATTATTATATATTATTTTGTAAATTAATTGTAGAAATTTAGCAAATAAAAAGCATCCTTTAAGGATGCTTCAGACTGTAGACAAAGCAGGTAGAAAATACAAAACCTACCTGCTTTTTAAT
>JAUMZM010000001.1 GCA_030528125.1 Tissierellia bacterium | reverse complement strand
TTAGATAGTAGAAACAAACCCAGCAAAAAGCTGGGTTTGTCTACGTTCTGAGAGGTCTTAGACCTCTTTTTAATCTATTTGATATTAAAATAATTCTTTTATTCTAGTATAATGCTTTGAATTCTATCATTTTGATTTCTTGCATACTTAATAATTGAAACTATATACAAAACAGTAATTATAGCTGCAATTATATAACTTGTTGTAAGAGATCTTCCAAATCCAATTCCTTTTGCACTTATAATAAATGAGAATACTATAAAGCAATAGAATGCTCCTGGAAGCAAAGTTACAAGATATTGCTTCTTGTTTACGATTAAATAGCTTGAAGCCATAGCAAGTGCAAATACAGATACAAGCTGATTTGTAAATCCAAAATATCTCCATAATATGTTGAATCCATTTGGATTAGATTTTGCAAAGTAAAGAATAAGAATTGCTGGTATGAATATAATAAGAGCAATCATAACTCTTTTTGCTTTATTTCTTTGATCAATGTTAAATTCTTCTGCAATTATTAGTCTAAGAGATCTAAAGCAAGTATCACCACTTGTAATAGGAAGAACAATAACACCTAGTATTGCTAGAAGTCCTCCAATATTTCCCATAAATTCTCTTGATATATTACCAACCATCAAAGTAGCATTAGTATCTAAAGCAGCTTTTCCTGATGAAAATAGAACTATAGCTCCTCCTGCCCAGCACATAGCAATGAATCCTTCAGCAACCATTGCTGTATAGAAAGTAGCTATACCTTCCTTCTCACTTTTTACAGTTCTTGAAATCAATGTTGATTGAGAACCATGGAATCCAGATAAAATACCGCATGCTACTGTTATAAAGAAAGATGGGATAAACTTTTGTCCCATAGGATGCTCTGCAAACAATCCATATCCATCAAAAGCCATGTTTCCTTTTCCAAATCTTAAAATACCTATAAATACTCCAATAGCAGATATTATTAAGAAAAGTCCAAATACAGGATAAATTCTTCCGATAATCTTATCTATAGGTAAGATTGTACTTAATATGTAATATACAAAGATACATGTATAGATAATAACGATAGTTTTTCCTTGAGGTGCCATTCCCAAAACATCATTTGCAATCAAGTCTCCAGGTGTATATATAAATACAACTCCTGTAAGTAATAATAAAATAGCTATGATAACATTATATACTCTCTTTGCTCCAGTACCTAAGTACTTATTTACAAGTCTTGGAATTTGAGCACCACCATTTCTCATAGAAATCATTCCATTAAAATAATCGTGTACACTTCCTGCAAAAATATTTCCCAAAGGTATTGCAATAAAAGCAATAGGTCCAAACAAAATTCCTTGTATAGGTCCTAATATAGGTCCTGTACCTGCAATATTTAATAATTCAATAAGCCAGTTTTTCTTTTTGCTCATTGCAACATAATCAAGTCCATCACTCTTTTTTACAGCTGGAGTTTCTCTATCATCTGGATCAATTTGTTTTTCTACAAATTTAGAATAGAAAAAAGCTCCAACAAAGAGAATGACTATACCGATAATAAATAAAGCCATATTTCCTCCTAATAATTTATTTCAAAACTAAGTATATATCAAATAGAAAACTTTTTCAAATTTATTACCGGTAATTTTTTATTACAAATTATAATTACAAACTTGCATTTTAAAAAATAGCTAGTATATTGTAAATGTAAGTTAGCACTTGATGATATAGAGTGCTAAAAATGATAAAAGGGTATTAGAGAAAGGAGCTAAGATGACTTTATACGATAATTTTTTCGATGATATGTTTAAAGATGAATTTTTTAGAGGTTATGATAAATCATTTAATATAGACATTCTAAAAAAGGAGGATGGATATGATCTAATCGCAGAACTTCCAGGAATAAAGAAAGATGAATTAAATGTATCAGTTGATAAAGACATACTTACAATAAAAGTAATAAAGAAAGAAAATAAAGAAGAAAATAACTACAATTATATTCATAAAGAGATAAGTGAAAAAGAATTAGAAAGATCAATAAGAATTCCAAATATTGATACTTCAAGTATAAGTGCAAAGCTTGAAGATGGTATCTTAAAGATTAACCTTAAAAACAAAGAATTACAAGATAAAAAGACTATTGCTATAGAATAATTTAATTATAGGAGGATAATATGTTACCAGAATTTAGAAATAACAGAAGTTTAGAGAATTTTTATGATATGATGGATAACTTTTTTAACTATGATTCAAATAGAAATGATTTTAAGCTAGACATAAAAGAAGACGATAAATCTTACAAGGTAATTTGTGAGATGCCTGGTGTTAAAAAAGAAAATATTAATATAGACTATGAAGATCAAAATCTTACAGTAAATGTTAAAAAGGAGGATAAAACTAATGAAGAAAACAAAAACTACATCAAAAAAGAAATCAGAAGTTTTAATTCCAAAAGAACAATTAGAATTCCAAATGTGGATAGCGGAAATATTAAGGCAAGTCTAAAAGATGGAATCCTAGAAATAGAACTTCCTAAGGACAAATCTCAATTATCAAAAAGAATTGAAATTGAATAATAAAAAGGCCACCTTATTGGTGGTCTTTTAATATAACAAAAGCTCGGGTTACCCCGAGCTATCTATGTATAAATTATTCTTGGTCAATTGCCTCTGTTGGGCAAACAGCTGCACATGATCCACAGTCAATACATGTATCTGCATCGATTACATAAGAATCTTCACCTTCAGAAATTGCTGATACTGGGCATTCTCCTTCACAAGTTCCACAAGATATGCATGTATCTTCATCAATTTTATAAGCCATAATTTACCTCCTTGATTTATTGTAATTACATTATAACACTTTATTTTTATTTTGTCACATTTTATATTAAATTAATTTTTTCTAGAAAAGTTATCCTAATAGATTCGTTCGATTTCATTTGGTTTGTAGTTTTCTTCAAACTCTTCATCTTCATCTATTATTCTTATCTTGCTCTGTTCATTTAGAATGTTATTTTCTACTACATAACCTATTCCATCTTTTGTCCTTACTTTATCTCCTACCTTAGGTAGTAGCTTAGATATCTCTTCATAGTTTTCTTGTTCGTAGTTTAAACAACACATTAATCTTCCACAAGTTCCAGAAATTTTTGATGTATTTAATGTTAAGTTTTGATCTTTTGCCATTTTTACTGATACTGGTGAGAAGTCTTTTAGAAATCTTGTACAGCAGCAAACCTGACCGCATTTTCCCATACAGCCCATCATTTTGGCTTGATCTCTAACACCTATTTGTCTTAATTCAATTCTATTTTTAAATATAGATGCCAATTCTTTTACAAGCTCTCTAAAATTCACTCTTTCTTCTGATACGAAATAAAATATTACTTTATTTCTATCAAATGTAAATTCTGCATCGACAAGCCTCATATTAAGATTTTTTTCTTTTATCTTCTCATCACAAATTTTTAGAGCTTCTTTGGCTTTTTCTATATTTTCTTGTTTTATTTTAAGATCTTCAGGTGTAGCTTTCCTCAAAACCTCAGTTATTTCCATAGGAAATTTTTCTTCATCTATCATTTTATTAGAAATTACGACATTTCCTATTTCCATTCCTTTTACTGTATTTACTATTGCTTTTTCTCCTATTTCAAATTCTATTCTAATAGGATCAAAATAATATATCTTGTAAGCTTTCTTAAATCTTACTCCTATTATTTCTTTCAAGCTTCTATCCCCCATATACTAAATAAAAAATGTTCTATACTCAACTGGTAACCCACATTAAATTTGAAACCTTCTCTTATCTCATGTAGCATATTTATTATTTCTTCAATTCTATCAAATGGTATATCACTTACTTTCTTGATATCTGATATCCATAAGTCGTACTTTAAGCTTTCTGCATCTTTTGTGTATTTATATATCAATAAATCTCCAAAAAAATCTGTAATCGTATCTATCAAATCCTCTTTGGCTTCTTTATAATTATCGAAAAAATCTCTGTTTTTAAAATAATCCGCCAAATTACTTTTCATAATAGATACAATTATAGAAGAAAGTTTACTTCTATCTATATTGTTTTTAACAACTTCATCATCAAATTTTACAATCTGACATCTACTTCTTATTGTACTTAATAGATTAAAAGAATTATTTGTAGTAAGTATTATAATAGATAACTTAGAAGGCTCTTCTAATACCTTTAGCATTGCATTTGAGCTTTCTTTTCTAAGGTTTTGGCAATTATGTATAACATAGATTTTGACCTTGCCATTATATGATTTCATATAGACATCTTTTATCATCTGCCTAATTTGATCTATTGTTATGACATTATTGTAATCTATTATCTCTTTATAATCATCATTGAATTGAAGTTTTGTAAAAACATTATTTTTCTGAAAAATCTTTTCTGCAAATTCTCTTGCTCTTACAAGATTCTTTTCAGTATCTTTGCTTTCAAATATATAAGCATGAGATATTGAATCATTATTAAGTTGAACTTCTAAAATATCTTTCATATTTTAAAATACTTTTCAACATCAACTACAAATACTGTAGCTCCTCCTACTTCAATTTCTACAGGTATTGTCTGAAAAATAGATGTTTCTGAGGTAGGACTTATAATTTGACTTTGTGTTGTTCTCTTCTTACAATTTTCCTCTATTATACCTAATACATCGTCTAGTTTTTCATCTTCTATTCCTAGTAGTAATGTTGTATTTCCTTTTTTCAAAAATCCACCTGTTGTTGCAAGTTTTGTTATTCTAAATCCCTCGTCCATAAGTGCATCTGTTAAGAAATCAACATCATCATCTTGAACAATTGCTATTAAAAGTTTCATATCATTCTCCTATATAATCTAAAATAATTTTATATGATTCTTCTACTACTTCATCAATTGATTTTGTAGCATCTATTGTTACAATTTCATCTTTGTACATTTTGGCTAACTTTTTGTATCCATCGTAGATTTTTAAATGGAATTTGTAATCTTCTTCTTCCAATCTATCTGGTGTGAAGTTTTTTCTTTTTCTCTTAAGAGCTGTTTTGGCATCTATATCTAGAAAAAGTGTAAGATCAGGCTTTAATCCTCCTGTAGCAAAATCATTTATTTTCTTTACATTATCTATACCCAAATCTCTACCTATACCTTGATATAATAAAGAGCTCATAACAAATCTATCACAAAGAATTATTTTCCCATCATCTAAACTAGGCTTGATTCTTTCTTCTATAAGCTGTGCTCTACCTGCAGCAAACAATAGACATTCACATTTAGCCGATAATTCTTTGTTATTTACATCGAGTATGATATTTCTAATATCTTCTGAGATCTTTGTACCACCAGGTTCTCTGTAAGTTTCAAATTCTATATTCTTTTCTTTAAATTTCTTAGAAAGCTCATTTATCACAGTAGTCTTACCTGATCCATCGCTTCCTTCAAAAACAATAAATTTACCTTTCATAACCATATATATATTGTATCATAAATACAAAAAAAGGGCCGCCAAAAGCGACCGTAGATTTAAATTAATCTTCTTTATCTTCTGTTTCATCAACAGTTGGAACTGAATCAGCTGAAGCTTCTTCCTCTTCTTCTTCTGGTATAATTTCTTCTTGAGGTTCTTGTAATGAACAAACAACTTCATCACCGTTTAGAAGAATATTTATATCTTCTGATTGAGCTATGTCAAAATCAGAAACAACTTTTGATTCTCCAATTTGCATTTCTTTAACATCAATTTCTGCTGTCTTAGGAATATATCTTGGGAAACATTCAACTTCTACACTATCAATATTTTGTACTAATACTGAAGGTTGAACTCTGATATCATCTCTATTTAATAATACAACAGGAATTGTAACTCTCATTTTCTCATTAGCTACTACTAATTGGAAATCTACATGCAAAAATTCCTCTTTAAAAGGATGCATTTGATAATCTTTAATTAGAACTGATTTTTTGTCTCCATCTATATCAAGCTCGATAATTGTTGATGTACCTGCTTGTCTAATTACTTTTTGAAATTCTCTTGCTGGAAATACTACATTGATGCTTTCTTCGTTTCTTCCATAAACTACTCCTGGAATCATTCCGTTTTGTCTTAATTTGTCGACTTTATTTTTTCCGATTCCATCTCTTTTTCCAGCATTTAAAATAATACTTGGCATTATTTCCTCCTTATGATAGTTTTTGAATTCATACTCGCTTATTATACCGTATAAGATAAGATTTTACAATATTATTGTATAAAAAAAAGTAGTATAATCCAAGGAAGACCAAAGATTCCTGTCAAAACTGCATTTAAAGGTGTTATTTCTATTGCTGTTATATTAAAAATCCCTGCTATGAAATTAGCAAATATTATAAATACAAATCCTATAATCGCATTTTTCATTAAAGCATATAGAATTTTTAATGGGATTTTTATAATTTTACAGAATATATACAAAAACACTAATCCAATTAGTGCATAAAATATCATCTCCATATTAGTCCTTTCAATAATAAAATAAGATATTTTTATGAAGATAATTTGTTATATTTCAACTAATTGGGTATATATTTATTAGGAGGTAATTATGAATAAAAGAACTGATTTTAAATTTGGAGATGCAGATATTACATTATTAGGAGATGAACTAAAAGTAGGTGATAAAGCTCCTGATTTTACAGCAACAAAAAAGACTCTTGAAGAATTTAATTCAAAGGATTTAGACGGAAAGATTAGAATTTATTCAGTTGTTCCATCAATAGACACTTCAGTATGCGAAATCCAAACGACAAAGTTTAATCAAGAAGCTACAAATTTGGACGAAGATGTTGTAGTAATTACAATTTCTAACGATCTTCCTTTCGCATTGGATAGATTTTGCTCAGCAAAAGGAATCGATAAAGTAGAAACTGTATCTGACTATAAGGATTTAGATTTCGGAATGAAATATGGAGTCGTTATGCAAGAATTTAGACTTCTTAATAGATCCGTATTTGTAGTAGATCGTGATAACACAATCAAACATGTCGAATACGTTCATCAAAATACTCAATTACCAGATTACAAGAAAGCTATTGAAAAGGCTAAAGAATTAGTTTAGTAATATTAAAAGATGCTAGGATTATCTCTTAGCATTTTTGTTGTTTTAATTTAAAAATTAATAAAATTAAAAATCGGTATGAATGTTAAAATTCATACCGATTAATTTTATTCTACATTATATTCTTCTAATTTATTAGCAATTTCTATCATATGTCCTTCAACCTTATTTGACCACTCAGGATCTGTTGCATAAGATATATTAATAGCATCTGTTGATACTCCATTATAGAATTTGCCTTCAGGATCTAGATAGTTTTCACTTAGAAATTTTGCTACATATTCTATAGATTCATCTTTAGATTTGAAATGTGTAGCTGCATTTATAGGATCACTATCTATTGCATTAAACCCGAATAAATTATTCTTTTCTCTTGCTAGATAACTTGTTCCATTGCCTGACTCATGTTTTGCTACAGCCATTAAAAATATTGAATTTACAGAATACTCTTCTTCAGCCTTTTCGAAAGCTTCCCCTAGTCCTTCAAGTTCTGTCCCACTAAGAACATAGTCTAGTTCATCTTTTGTAAATCCTGTCTTATTTTTTATGTAAAACAAATTATCTTCATCAATCTTTGCTGTCCCTTTTTCTTTAAATATAGGGAAGTCTTTATCCAATTTTTCATGTCTTTCTATTTTTGACTTTTTTAAATCTTTCACTTGTTCGTTAATCTCCTGAACTCCTTTTTCCATATTCCCCTTTTTATATTCTTTTGCAAAGGAGTTATCCTGTGGCTCACTTGTAAGAATAACAGTCAAAACTATAGCTAAGACAGACACGAAAATATTCTTAAATCTGTTTTTCATTATATCTGCTCCTCATGTAATTATTACAAAGTTGTAAAATAGTTACAAAAAATTTACAGATATTACTTTACATAACTTTTGCTTCTTTGTCAAGTTATTTCTTGTTTAAATTCCTACTTCCTGGCTTTTCGGCTGGAATTTCTTTTAGAAAATCCGGTAATTTATCTTCATCCCATGTTTCTATATTAAGTTTTGTAGCAGAAATTATATCAAGTCCATTTATATTGTCTTTGCCACTTCTATTTACAATTGATGATAAAGCTACAACATTTGCTCCCATCTCTTTTATTAATTCTACTGTTTCAAATGATGACTTTCCTGTAGTTATCACATCTTCTACAATTAATACATTTGAATTTTCCTTTATTTCAAAACCTCTTCTTAGATTCATCTTTCCATCTACTCTTTCTGTAAAGATTCCATCCACTCCAAGACTTCTTGCAACTTCATAAGCTATTATAACTCCACCCATTGCAGGACCTACACAAATATCTACTTTTATATTTTTCTTTTTTATTTCATCTGCTATTATATCTGCTACTTCACTGCAATATTTTGGATTTTGTATTAATTTTGCACATTGAACATATCTATTTGAATGCTTTCCGCTTGATAATAGGAAATGTCCTTCTAATAATGCATTTGATTTTTTTAATAATTCTATTGTTCTATCCATTTTTTACCTCATATTATATTTCTTATCTCATCTAGTTGCTCTATTTTTTCTTCTTGCATATAATTTCTAATTCCCAATACTATATCTTCCATTGCATTTAAATCTATGAAATTATATGTTCCAACTTGAATTGCACTTGCTCCTGCCATTATAAATTCAATTGCATCTTTATAATTTGAAATTCCTCCCATTCCTATCACAGGAATTTTCACTGCATTAGAAACTTCATTTACCATTCTAAGAGCAATTGGCTTTATACAAGGACCAGAAAGCCCTGCTGTTATATTATTAAATACAGCTTTTCTTTTCTTTATGTCAATTGCTAAAGCATTAAATGTATTTACAAGAGATATGCTATCTGCTCCATTATCCTCACATACCTTTGCAAAATCAGAAATATTTGTAACATTTGGAGAAAGCTTTACCATAAGTGGCTTTGTTGTAGCTTTTCTAACTAAGGAAACTACTTTTTGTGTCTTTTTGATATCAATTCCAAATGCCATTCCGCCTTCTTTGACATTTGGACAGGATATATTTAACTCTATCAAATCTACATTTGAATTATCAAGAAGACTTGCCCCCTTTACATATTCATCTAGGCTATGTCCTCCAAGATTTGCAATTATAGTTGTGTCAAATTTCTTCATAAAAGGTAATTCTTCTTTTATGAAATTTTCAACCCCTGGATTTTGAAGTCCTATTGAATTCATTATTCCACTTGCAGTCTCATAGATTCTTATTCCTTCATTTCCTAGACTTTTGTTTAATGTAAGTCCTTTTGAACTTATTGCTCCAAGTTTGTTTAAATCTATGTAATTACTGTATTCTCTTCCAAATCCAAAAGTTCCGCTTGCTGCAATTACGGGATTTTTAATTATAACTTTTCCTATATCTACTGATGTATCCATTAGAAAATCTCCTTTGAATCAAATACAGGACCATCTTTACAAACCCTAAGATTACCTTCATTAGTCTTAACTGTACATCCTAGGCATGCACCTATTCCACAAGCCATGCGAGATTCCATCGAAATCTGTATCAAGGCTTTATTATTTTTATCACAAAGTGATTTTAACATAGGGTTTGGTCCACAAGCATAAATCAAGTCATACTCATTAGGATCAAGTATCTCTGTTATAAATTTCTTGTCATATAAATCTGATGTCGTAAATATATTATTGACATAGGGCCTAAATTCATCTAAATAATAGCTATCTTTGCTAAATCCTGCATACAAATCAGCTTTGTTTTTTAATTTCTTAGCTAGATACAATAAAGGTGCTATACCAACTCCTCCTGCAACGAGTGCTATCTTCTTATCATCTGAATTTTCGTATCTAAATCCCTTACCAAGAGGACCTAGAATTTTCATTTCATGTCCTATTTTAAATTTTGTCATAAGATTGGTAGCTTTTCCCACTACTAAATACAAGAATGAAATCTCGCCATTTTTTTCATCAGATACCGAAAATGGCCTTGATAAAAGAGGATCATTTCCAAAAACATCACTTCTTATCATGAAAAATTCACCAGGTTTTGTATGTATTTCTGATTTTACCTTCATAAGCCAGACATTTTCGTTTATTTTTTTGTTTTCAGTTATAATTGCTTTCTTATAACTTCTCATTTTTTTCTATTTCCTCTCTAGTTTCTATAGCTTTCTTTCTTGCATAGAATCCAACCTTTTGTGCTCCATCTTCAAAGTTTTGGTAATTTTTTATTATAGCTCTTGATGAGTTTACCACTCCTGCATTTAGGTTGTTTAATAAATTATATACATTTAAGCTATCTGCTTTTTGTGCTCCAAATCCAGGAATTAAGAAAAACATATTATTATATCTTTCTCTTATATTTTTAACTTCATCAGAATGTGTCGCTCCTACTACAAGTCCTATTGGACCATATTTAGAATCTTTGATGTATTTTTCGTTAAGTTCTTTTAATTTATCTCCAACCTTATAGAAGAACTCTTCTCCATTAACATCTAGAATTTCAAAGTCCTTTGCACCTTCATTTGATGTCCTAAGTAAAACAAAGACTCCTTTTTCTCCAGTTTCCAGATACTCTTCATAAGGCTTTATAGAATCCATTCCCATATACGGATTAAGTGTTATAAAGTCCGCTTCAAAATCTCCACTAAAATGTGCCTTTGCATATTGCTTTGCAGAAGCTGCTATATCAGATCTTTTTACATCACCTATTGAAAGAAGGTTTTTATCTTTTAGATGTTTTAATGTGTTCTTATAAGCTATCATTCCTTCGATTCCATAAGATTCATAATAGGCTATTTGAAGCTTATATATAGCACATACATCATAAGTATTATCAATTATTTCTTTATTAAAATCGAAAATCATCTGACTTATGGTCTTATCTTTTTTCATATTTTCTGGGATATAATCTATTGATGTATCAAGTCCAATGCAAACAAATCCATTTTTTTCTATTTTTTCATAAAGTCTATCTATTATATTCATACTTTAGAATTCCTTTCTTATAAACTCTTAGTATTCTTCCATGAAGTTTCTTTCCTATATATGGAGAATTCTTTGATTTTGATGCTATCATATCTTCAGTATAAGTAAAGCTATCATTTAAATCTATCAATGTAAAATCAGCTTCATAGCCTTTTTTGATTCTTCCTTTATTTATTTTTAGTATTTTGGAAGGATTTGTACTCATTAGCTCTATTAGATGATTTAAGCTTATATTTCCGCTTAATACTAAGCTTTCATAGCATATACTAAAGGCCGTCTCTAATCCTATATATCCTGGTGCACCATTTAGCTTATCTTTCTTGGTATGTGGAGCATGGTCTGTTGATATACAATCTACAATTCCTCTTTTTATCATTTCTATAAGCTCTATTCTATCCTCTTCTCTTCTTATAGGAGGATTAACTCTTAGATCATTTCTATCTGAAAAGTACAAATGATGTGGTGTTACTTCACAAGTTATATTAGCACCTAAATTCTTAAAAAATTCTATTGCTCTTATTGCATCTTTTGTAGAAACATGAGAAAAATGCACCTTTTGATTTAATTTATAAGAAAGATAACAATCTCTAATTGTCATGATATTTTCTGCAAGATCATAATCTTCTTTCGATAATCCCATTACTTCTTCATGTAAAGTTAGATTTAAATTCTTTTCTTTTGCTTTTTTAAAAGCAAGATACATTATATAGTCATTATTTACACCTTTGCCATCGTCTGATATAAACTTAACCGAGCTATCTATATCATCAAGATGTGATAATGTCTTGCCATCGAAATCTTTAGTTATTGTATAGACTTGCTCTATGTCTATTAAATCAAGGTCTTTGGCTCTTTTTTTAATATCTTCATAGACTTTAGGATTTGATACAGTTGGCTTTGTATTTCCCATCAGATTAACTGTAGTATATCCTCCTTTTAGTGCACTAAGTGATCCTGTTTTTAGGTCTTCTTTTTGTGTAAATCCTGGATCTCTAAAATGAGCATGAAGATCAACAAATGATGGAACTAATACATATCCATTACAATCTATTATTTTTGTGTCTTTATCTTTTTCAAATTCATCACATATTATTCCATCACTTACAAAAATATCTCTGTTAGAGATATTTTTGCCATCGATGAAATACATATTTGTAAAAATTTGTTTCATTATTCCTCCACATTATAGAAATGATCACAATAAGAACATTTATAAGTGTGTTTTTTTCTATCTACAAGTTCAAATCTACTTTTTACTTCTCTTTCTGTTGTTGTTACACAAACTGGGTTTTGACATTCAAATACTCCCTCGATTACTTCTGGTAATTCGATTTGCTTTTTTTCAACTACTTTTTCATCTCTAATTATATTTACTGTTGCATTAGGATCTAGTATTGCTATTGCATCAAGATTTAGATCAAGATTGTTTTCGATTTTTACGATATCTTTTCTGCCCATGCTTGTAGAATCAGCATTTAGTATAAGTGCAACTTCATCTTCTAATTTATCAAGATTTAGGTATTGATAAATCTTTATTCCTGTTCCTTTTTTTATATGATCTATTACTATTCCATTATTTAAACTTGTAATCTCAAGCATTGTTTGCCTCCAAAAGTTTCATTATTAAAGCCATTCTAACATACATTCCGCATTTTACTTGTTTAAAGTACAATGCTCTAGGGTCGCTATCTACTTCTGTACTTATCTCTGTTACTCTAGGAAGTGGATGCATTATTATTAGATCTTTCTTAGCATTTTCTAGTTTTTTAGGATCTAGAACATAGGAATCTTTTAGTCTTATGTATTTTTGTAATGAGAAAAATCTTTCTTTTTGTATTCTTGTCATATAAAGTATATCCAAATCATCTATAACATCTTCTAAGTTTAGACATTCTGTATACGGCATATTATTTGCATCCAAAACTTGTTCTTTAAAATAAGAAGGTATTTTTAATTCATCGGGTGATATTAGCACATATTCATTTCCATCGAACATACTCATTACTTTTAATAGTGAATGAACTGTTCTTCCGTATTTTAAGTCACCACAAATTCCTATCTTAAGATTAGTCAATCTCTTCTTATAGCTTGTAATAGTTAAGATATCTGTCAAAGTTTGAGTTGGATGTTGATGTCCACCATCACCTGCATTTATCAAAGGACAATCTGAAGTTGTAGATGCAAGTTTTGCAGCTCCTTCTTGAGGATGTCTCATAGCTATAATATCAGCATATTGGCTTACAGTTCTAACTGTATCTCTAAGAGATTCTCCTTTTTGTGAAGATGATGCTTTTGAGTCAGAAAATCCTACAACTCTTCCTCCAAGTCTATTCATTGCAGATTCAAATGATAATCTTGTTCTTGTTGAAGGCTCAAAAAAAAGAGTACCTAATAACTTTCCATCACATGAATGAGAAAATTCTTCGGGACTCTTCATAATACGTTCGCCTAATTCAATTATTTCCAATAAATCTTCTTTGCTAAGATCATCAGCACTTAATAAATTTTTAATTTTAAGCATAATATCACTCCTTTTTTGCGATTTTTATTATTATACCAAATCAAATTTTATTTTTCAAGCAATGATTTCTTCTCTCTTAGTTGTGTAATTGAATCTTTTGTAATCTGAGATTGTTTTATATTAAGCTTTTTGACTACATTTAGTAAGTCTTGTTCTGTTTGCACTTCAATTTCCATATATGGATCAGGATAAGTTTTCTTATCCCAAATGTCTATATCAAATCTTACATCATCTAACTTATATGATATTCTATCTTTATATCCAACGTACTCAATCTCAAGGCTTAGATTTTTTAGGATCTCAATTGTCATGTCAATATCTGTAATATTAGTAGTGTACTCCTCGTAACTTCTTAGTATTTGGGAATTCCCTTTTTTCTTAAAAGTTAGTTCTTTTTTCACTCCTTTTTCATCAATAGTCTTTCTTATTCTAAGATATGAACCATTTGAAATTATATCTTTATTAGACTTAAAGGTATAATTAGTCTGTTTTTCTCTAGTAATTCTAACAGCACCAATTTTTTCTAGTCTTTTTATCATTTCATCTACATTTATATCTAATATTTTTACTTCTAATTCCTTACTCATATAATCCTCTGTGGTATAAAATCTACATAATCTCCCGATACACATTTTACTTCTATTCCATCGAATTTGCCTTCTTTTATGTACCTATGTCCACTTCCATGAAGATGTCCGTATATTAGGTATTTGACATTATTTTGTTTTGCAACTTCAAAAAATTCATTGAATTTTCCATCATAATCAAAAGGAGGATAATGTAGCATTACAATTTTTTTGTCATTTTTAGCTTTATTAAAGCTATTTTTCAATCTTAGAACTTCTCTTTTAAAGATTTTTTCATCATGGCTATCAAAATTTTTGTTTTCACTCATCCATCCTCTTGTTCCACAAATGGAAAATCCCTCAACTTCATAGGAATTATTTTGAAGAAAATCAATGTTAGACAAATCTAAATTATTAATCTTATTTAATGATTGCCACCAATAATCATGGTTTCCCTTAATCATTATCTTTTTGCCATTTAATTTGTCTATTCTTGTCAAATCGTAATAAGCCTTATCTTCTTTCATAGCCCAAGATATATCTCCAGATACCAGGACGGTATCTGATGGCTTTATTATTTTTTGCCAATTATGGAAAATCCTTTCTTCGTAATTTTCCCAATTTTCTCCAAAAATTTCCATGGATTTTTCCTTTGTATAATCTAAATGAAGATCTGCCAAAGCATAAATCATTTTTCCTCCAGTTTGTAAACTTCTATATCAATACCCTCGTTTTTAAGGATATATTCTTCTCTATTATGACAAGTAAAATATATAATCTGATTATTTTCACTTTGATCAAGTAAATAAAACATAGTTAATCTTAATCTTAAATTATCATAATTTATAAATGCATCGTCAAATACCATAAAAGAATTTTCTATGATATTTTGTGCCAGTACAAATTTTAAAGCAAAATCGATCTGATCTTTAAAACTTGTAGATAAATTTTCTATATCTATATATTTGTCGCTTTTAGTTCTTATAAAAGGGTTTAGATTATCATCAAACCAAACTTTTACATAGTCATTGGAACTTATGTTTTTTATAAGTTCACTAACTTTATCTATTATTATATCCTTTGATCTATTTCCAATTTTTTGACTTGATTTTTTCAAAATATCTATTGAAAGTTCTAAGGCTTTCTTTTTCTTATCAAGTAAAATAAATTCCTCTTTCAAAAAATTAATCTCTTCTATAATCTTATTTTTACAAGAAATACTTTGTTCTATATAAGAAACTTTCTTTTCCAAATCTAGCTGTTTTCTTCTCATAGACGGAAGCTTCAGCTCTATAGACTTTATTTTAGAATTTATTTCATCTATATTATTATAATTTGTCTTTAGATTAGAATTTAAAAGTTCATAGTCTTCATTAGTGATCTCTGTGTTCTTCATAAGTATATATAAGCTATTTTCAACTCTAATCTTATCTTTTATAAGTCTATCATATTCATTATAGTCTTTTTTGAACCTCTCATATTCCGCTTTGTTTTTTACATTTATTTTCAAAAACTCATTTTGAAGATTTACCTTTGTATTTACATATTTCTGCCTTTCTGAAATATAATCTGAATTTCTATTACTTCTTAGATACATAAATACAATTGGGACTATCAAAAAAAGAACAAAATAATTTCTAAATTTTATCGAAATAAAAATTATACAAGCTATAACTAATGTTATCATAAAGATAACAAAATTCTTATCGTGATTTTCATATTTTTCTAAATTATTTGATAATTCTAACTCTTTAGCTATCAAGTTATCTACTTTATCAAAGAAACTAAAATCTAAATTTTCATATTTTTTTAATCTATTTAACTTATTATTTAAATCAATCTGTTCCTCTTTTAATTTATTTATTTGAGATAAATTTTCCTTTTTCCTTGAAAGATTGTATAAAGTCTTTTCTTTATTAAGATTTGAGGCTTCATCTTCCATGTCCTTTATGTTTTCTCTTATATTATAGATTTCTTTAAAATTATCTTCATAGTCTTTTTCTAATTTGTTGATTTCATTCAATTTATCATTTAATAAATCTATTTTTTTCTTTGTCTTAGCATATTTTTTGGTATAAGCTCTATCTGTTCCTATTGAATTTAATCTTTTATCCAAAATATCAATAGCCTTATCAGTCTTAAAATAAATATCCCCGCCACTTTTTAGATTGATAAGTTTATCTTTTATTGTAAGATTCAAATCTCTATCCATCTTTTCAAATTGATTTAAGCTTACAATTGATTTATAAATTTTATAATTAAAACCAAGAAAATATTCTCCTATAGAATTAAGATTGCTCTCTTTTAGAAAGACTTTATCTCCACTTGTAAGGTTTGTTATTTGAAAATCAAAGTTAAAAAAATCTCTATAAATCAAAAAACGCTCATTGTTTTTTGTAATTTCCATCGAACCTTGATACATATTTGAAAACAATGGCTTATATCTTTTGTATTTATAATTTAGATTTCTTTTCTTATCACCATCATCAAACCCATAGAACATCCCTTCAATGAAATCACAAATGGTGCTTTTACCTGATTCATTCAATCCATAAATTATATTAAATTTATCATCTAATTCTATGGTTTTATCATGGAACTTTCCAAAATCACTTAACTTTAATTTATTGATTATAACTTTATTCATCAGCACTCCTAAAAATAGCATCTACACCATATTCCAATGCTAATTTTTTTATATCGCTATCAGAAACATTTTCTAATTCATTTATAAATTCAGATAATATCGTATTAGGATAAAGCCTTGTAAGATCTTCATATTCATAGTCTTTTTTGTAGTTTATATCATAGTTTATATATTGAATATTGTTATTTGACAAGAGATTTTTTTTATCAAATTCAAATTCTACACCTCTATCCACATAAAAATGAATCCTAAGATAATTCATTCTATCCTCGATTTGGCTTTCAATTTCTTCATAGATATCAGTATTTTCATTAACTTCTAGATTTAATTCTTTAAATTCAATTTTTTGAGAATTTATATAATCTATTTTAAAATCATCAACTAATATATATCCATATTTGCCGATATCCTTAAAACTTCTAGGCTCGATACTTCCAGCATAATATATATTATCTTTAAAATCCATCATTTTATGAATATGACCCATTGCTACATAATCAAATCCCATATTTCTAAGCCTATTTATATCAATATTAAAATAATTGCTATCATCGCTTAGAACATCTGCATGTACTAATAATATATTATTATAATCATGATTTAAACTTATATTATAATTAAATCTTTTATTAAATATCCTATCATCATAGCTTATTCCATAAATTCTTGTATCCTTAAACTCGTAGAAATCTATTATATCAGTTGGGAATAAATGCAAATTAGAAGGCTTTTCTTTAAAGAAAAATTTAGTCATATCATCTAATGGATCATGGTTGCCATTTACATAGTATACATCTTTGCCATATCTTTTAATATCAGAAAAAAGTCTGTCATAGTTTTTCTTTGTAAAGTAGTTTTTTTCAAATAAATCTCCAGATATCAAAAGAAAATCTGTATTTTTTATATCACAAAGTATATCCTCAAAACTTTTCCAAATCTCTTCTCGTATTTTATCAGATATTGTATAATCGACATCCAAGCTTTCAGAAAGATGGCAATCAGAAATATGTGCAAATTTCATATCTTATTCACACATTCTAAAGTTTTCTTCTTGCCATTTATTTCTATAACTGTAATAGAGCCATTTTTTAGATTAAAATAATCCATATTAGAAAAGTCATTTAAAACCCACATTATAGCCATTCTAATAGCAATTCCATGACTTATGACAAGTACATTTTCGTTTTGTTTTTCCATATCATCAAGAAAAGATGATACTCTTTTATACACATCCATCCTGCTTTCCCCATTTGGATACTTCAAATTAAGCCTTTGTGAAGGAGGAGTTATAAAATACTCACCATTTTCTCTTATAATCTTATCTATATTTTTCCCCTTAAAATCTCCAAAATCAATTTCCCTTATTCTACTGTCTTCTATAAAATCATAATATCCCAAGTATTTAGCAGTCTGTTGTGTTCTTATATAATTACTTGTGTATACTTTCTTAAATTCATAGTATTTAAGAAACTCTTTTGTTCTATCTAAAGCTATCTTTCCCTCATCTATAATAGTTGTAGTAGGAAGAGATATTGTATTATTCTTATTTGATAGAGTAAGAGCATGTCTTACTAAGATAATCTTCATACTTCACCTCAAAGATATTATAGCATACAAAAAAAGAACTGAATTAATTCAATTCTTCATCTTCTTTTAAAAGCTCTTTTAAAATTTTAGCTTCTTCTTTTGTAAGGGTTACTCCCTTGCTCATTCTAGAATGATCTGGTGACCAATCTCTTATGTCATATTTTGCAGCATTGTCATTCCAGCTTACAAGATTTAACTCCTTAGTCCATCCATTTGTCTTAGTTGACATAACTCCAATTTCTTCTACAATTTCAAATTTTATTGCCATATTTCCTCCTAACATACTAACTCAGATTTAGGTAAATTGCCTAATAGAATAAGATCAACTTCGCTTATTGAAGTTTTTAGCTTTTCTATTTCAAATTCCATTTTATCTTTTAATGAAAAAAGTTCCTCTTTAGACATTGAATTTAAGCTTTCAATATATTTTGCAAAATCAAGCATTTTCTTATTACTATTGTATTTATCTATATTCTTATAGTTATTTTTCTTTGATCTTTCTAGGAAGGAAATATATTCTATCTCTTCTCTAAGATCTAGCTGAGTTTTTGTAAATACATAGTCTATAGATTTAGAAAATCCATTTTCGTATTCTTTCTCAAGTCTTTCAAAACTTAATATAAGATAGAAAAGTTCTAATTGCATCTTTGATTCTAAAATTTTTAAATTTACTAAATTATTTTCTATACTTTCATCAAATGAATTAATCTGACTCATATTCCCTCCTTTCGAAGATAATATCATACTTGTAGAATCATAACAAGAACTTTCTACAAATAAATCTAATATTTTATATCGAAACTTCCCTCTTCTACAAGATCTTTTTTCTCCTTTTTGATATTATCTATACTTATAAATCTTTGGTTATATAATTCTTCTAAAAACTTGTCAATATCACTATCCTCTCCCTGAACGCACATCTCAACATCTCCATTATATAGATTTCTTACAAAACCTGTTAATCTGTACTTATTTGCAATGATTTGGGATCTATATCTAAATCCAACTCCTTGTACTCTTCCTTCAAAAATCAAATGATATCTTTTTTTCATATTAACCTCTATAAATTCCTTAATTATAGTTTTATCATTATATTATTTTTCCAACTTATAGTCAATTTTGTTTTTGGGTAAAAAAAATCGTCAACTAGCAACGCTAATTGACGTACTGGTGCACCATCAGAGACTCGAACTCTGGACACCCTGATTAAGAGTCAGGTGCTCTACCAACTGAGCTAATGGTGCTCTCATTTGACTACCTTATTAGTATACCAGCATGATTTTTGTTTGTCAAATCTTTTTTAATAAATTTTCCAAATTCTTACTATCTGATCGCTAATGTCGTCAAAATCCCATTTTATCTCAGAATTTGTATAACTATTTGGATCATTTATCACAAATTTACCATCGCTATATGAATCTATAACAAGGATATGTCCAAATATTGTAAAATATCCTCTATCTACAGAAATAAGCAAAGGCCCATCTTCTAGAGCAAGCTTCATTTCTTCTTCATTTAATGGAATATCTTCTATTGATAGGCCATAATTTTGAGCTTCGTATGGGAAGAAATCCCAGCTTATACCTTCTTCAGTCATGAATCCTTCGGCATCTTTTGATATTTCTAGCGGTGTTATGGTATCATCTGATTTAAGCCTTGATAATATCATAGCCATTGATGTAGGCCCACATCCATAAAATCCGATATTTCCTGTATATAAAGGCTCATATCCCCATCTATTATCCCATTGCAAATAGTATGGAGTTAATCTCCCATAATCTTTGCTTTCTCCTAGATAATATTCAAAATCAGTATTCCCAGTTTCATAATTATAAACAAATTCTAATCCATCTGGATCATTGCCTACGAGATATTTTTCTTGATCTTCTAGACTATCCCAATTATCTAATAAAAATTCAGCTCTTTGATCTTCTTCAGATAATTTTTCAACATTAGCATACAAAGTATCCATATCATCTGACTTTTCTTTTGGACCAAATAGAGATGCATCTGTTTTCCCTATAAATTTACCTATCTTTTTTAGAACAGCATCTCCTGCGCTTTCTACTTCTTCCCATTGTGTATTATCGCTTTGATATTCATCTTCACAGTTCTCGCATGTTACTTTATCACAAGATGTAAGAAGAGAAAGTGCTATTAAAGCTACAAAAACTTTTTTCATAGATATTCCTTTCTTTTTATTCTATATAACAATATCATAAAATAATGACAAATTCAAAAAAAGTGCCCCTAAGGACACTTTTTAGATTATTATTGTAATTCTTTAAATGCTGGGATAACTGCTCCCTTATATTTTTCATTTATAAAATCTTCTACTTCTTTTGATCCAAAAGCTTCTATTAATTTCTTTGATTTTTCGCTATCTTTATCTTCTTTTCTTACAGCTATTACATTTGCATAAGGACTATCAGTTGATTCTGTTGCAATCGTATCATCTACTGGTGATAGACCATCTTGTAGAGCATAATTAGAATTTATTATAGCAAGATCACTATCGTCAAATGTTCTAGAAATTGAAGGGGCTTCCATTGCTACAAATTTTAGATTCTTAGGATTATCTGTTATATCATTTTCTGTTGCATCTGTTCCTGCATTTTCATCTATTTTTATAAGTCCATTGTCTTCAAGAAGCTTTAATGCTCTAGCTCCATTTGTAGGATCATTTGGAATTATAACCTCTGCTCCATCTTCTATTTCATCGAAAGATTTATATTTTTTTGAATATAATCCGAGTGGTTCTATATGAACATTTGCAATAGCTACATTAGATAATCCGTTTTCTTTATTGAAGTTTTCAAGATATGGATGATGTTGGAAGAAGTTTGCATCTATATCTCCTTCATCTAATGCATTATTAGGTGTTACATAATCATCAAATACTTTTATCTCTAGTTCTATTCCCTCTTTAGCTAAATAGTCTTTTGCAACTTCTGCAATCTCTGCATGTGGCATAGGTGATACACCGATAACTATTTTTTCTGCTTGTTGTGTATTACTTACATTGTTTGAGCTTACAGTATTTGAATTGTTATCATCTTTTGATGAACAAGCTGTTAATAATAAACCTAAACTTAAAACTGCTGTTATTAATTTTTTTGAATTTTTCATTTTTTTCTCCTTTATTTTTTATTTGTTTTTATAGAAAGTTTTCTTCCTATATATTGAACGATTTGAACCAATATTACAATTGCTACAACTGATGCTAGAAGAACCAAGTTCTCTCTTCTATTGTATCCATAACGGATTGCAAGATTTCCTAGTCCTCCACCTCCTATAAATCCACTCATTGCTGAATATCCTATCAAATTTATTATTAGATTTGTAGATGATGATATCAAACCTGGTATTGTTTCTGGTATTACAACTTTCCAAATAATCTCTGAATTAGTAGAACCCATTGACTTAGCAGCTTCTATGATTCCCTTATCTATTCCTGTAAATTCATCTTCAAATAGTCTTGCTACAAATGGTATTGCGCATATTGTAAGTGGAACTATGGAGGCAGCTGTTCCTATTTTTGTTCCGACTATGACTTTTGAAAGTGGCAATACTATAATCATAAGTATTACAAATGGTATTGATCTTAGTATATTTACAATTATATCTAGGATTTTATACAAAGATTTCTTAGGATTTAATCCATCTTCTCTTATAGTATATAGAAGTATTGCTAATAAAAGTCCTATAATTATTGAAAAAACACTTGAGAAGAACACCATCTCGACTGTTTCTAATGTGGAAGGTAATAATAAATCCATTATTTCACTAAAACTCATTTTATCACCTCCACTTTAACTCTATATTTTTCAAATTCCTCAATGATATCATTGATATCTCCATCATAGATAATCTCTGCAATTGTAGAACCTACTTTTTTTGAGCTTAATGTATTTAGATTACCACTTATAATATTTAAATCACAAGATGTGTTTTTGATTACATCTGAGATTATAGGTCTATCAAAAGTTTCTTCATTGAAAACTATTCTTATAAGTCTTCCTTTATAATCTTTCTTTAGTATATCTTCATTAATATCATCTCTAAGATTATTTATAAAAGACTTAGTAAGTTCGTTTTGTGGATTTTCAAATATAGTTTTTACATCAGATATTTCTACAATCTCTCCTTTATTCATAACAGCAATTCTATCACAAATTTCCTTTGCAACTTCCATTTGATGAGTTATAAGAAGGATTGTAGTATTGTATTTTTTAACTATTTTTCTAAGTAGACTTAATATTTGTCTAGTAGTGTTTGGATCTAGAGCTGATGTTGATTCATCAGATAGTATAAGCTTTGGGTTTAATGCCAATGCTCTTGCTATTGCAACTCTTTGTCTTTCTCCACCTGAAAGCGATGTTGGATAATTGTATTTTTTATCCTTTAGACCTATAAATTCCAATAAATCATTTACTTTCTTATCAATTTCTTCTTTGCTATAATTAGATATTTCCATAGGATATGATATATTCTTATAGACTGTTTTTTGATTAAACAAATTAAAACTTTGAAAAATCATCGAAATCTCTTTTCTTTTGTTTAAAAGAGCATTCTTGTCTAGTTTTAAAATATCATCTCCATTGAATATAATTTCTCCACTATCTGGTTCTTCAAGTCTATTTATAAGTCTAACCAAAGTGGACTTTCCTGCTCCTGATGAGCCTATTATTCCAAAAATTTCTCCATCTTCTACTTTAAAACTCACATCTTTTACTGCATGGAGAGTATCTTTTTTCATATCAAAAGACTTATTCAGATTTTTAACCTCTAACATTATTCCTCCAACTAAAAAAGTCCTTATGCTAATGCATAAGGACGAAAGTTCGTGTTACCACCTTATTTTATGATACCTTCACAGATACCACCTCACTAAGTAACGAATTCATTACTATCTTTTTGTAACGGAAAGAACCCCGCAAAAACCTAAAGTTTCCATTCAGCCTTTGAGACTAAAAGACCATATTCACAATATCTTCCTTTAGTTCTTTCACCAAGCGAACCTCTCTGTAAAATTCGTATACTGCTACTCTTCTTCTCATTGTCTTTTCATTATTATAATTTATTACGGAAATTTGTCAAGTGTTTTTAATTTTTTTATTATATTTATTGTATTTTTATGAAATCTTAATTAAATAAAATCTCTCTAAATCCTTCGACTGTATCTTCTGTTTAACTAAACTAAGCTTAAATCATTAGATCCAATAATTACTACTTTATTCAACAAGATACTTGAGATCTTCGCCTTTTAATGCTCTTAGTGCTTCACTAACTGCAACCTTTGCCATTTCAATTCTTGCCTCATAAGTATCATTTCCTATATGTGGTGTCAATACTACATTAGAAAGTCCTATCAAATCTTCATTTATCTTTGGTTCTTCTTCATGAACATCTAGTGCTGCCCCTTTTATTTTTTTATCTTTTAGAGCTTTTACTAAAGCTTTCTCATCTACAATCCCACCTCTAGCTGTATTTATTAGATAAGAGCTTTCTTTCATCATATTAAGTTCTTTTTCTCCAATTAAATGATGATTATCTTCAGTATAGTTCATTTGAAGTATTACATAATCTGCATTTTTTAAACCTTCTTCAAAGTCTACATATTCTACGCCAATCTCTTTTTCTATATCTTTAAATTCCGATCTATCTTTAATATCATAGTAACTTACATTCATATTAAAAGCCTTAGCCATTCTTGCTATTTCTTTTCCGATATTACCAAGTCCTACAATAAAAAGGTTTTTATAGGATACTTGATTTTCTCCAAGAAATCCCATAACTTGCCATCCTTTAAATTCATTGTTTTTTACAAGTTCTTGGTTTTTCAAAACTCCCCTAGACAAAGATAGCATAAGAGTTAAAGCTAATTCTGCTGTAGAGGCAACAGAATCTCTACTAGGTGTATTAGTCAAATAAACGTCATTTTCTTTTGCACTTTCATTATCAATATTATTTACGCCTGCTCCAATATTTGCAATGATTTTTAGATTCTTATTAGCTTGTATTATTTTAGATGTAATACTTACGTTTACTCCTGTAATAAGTGCATCTACATCTTTACTTTTTTCTAGTAACTCTTTCTCAGATGGTGTTGTCAATTCATCATGCATTTCTAATTCTATATCTTCATCTTTTAATAAGTCCAAAGCTTCTTTGGGTAATTTTACTGATGAATAAATTTTGTTTGTCAATATAATCATTCCTTTCTTGATTCTCTATAATATCTTTACCCAATTATTATAATAATTATTATTTTATTAAAATAAAATATTATTTTTATAATAATTCTTTTTCACTATTTCAAATATAAGCTTATGCAAAGATTATATTTCTTTATATTTATAAGTTGTTTTTTTATTAGTATTTTTATGTTATAATTGGTGCGGAATGTTTCTTGGGACCCATTCTAAAAAAATCAAGGAGGAAATTATGAGTTCTTATAATTTTAAAGACACAAATTTCATCGTAAAATCAGCATTTATTGCTGCAATTTACGCTGTAATAACTTATTTATTTTTAAGCCTATCTTATGGCCCTTTACAATTTAGAATTAGTGAAATTCTAGTATTATTGATATTTTATAACAAGAAATTTTTACCAGGGTTATTATTAGGCTGTGCGATCGCAAATTTAGGATCACCTTTAGGATTACCTGATGTAATCTTAGGAACATTTGCTTCATTTCTAGCTTTCTTATTTATTCCAAAAGCTAAAAACTTATTTATAGCAAGTTTGTTTCCAGTCTTATCAATGATTATTCCAGCAATAACAACTTATCTGCTTACAGAAAATACAATAAGTTTTTCTCTTATGACTTTCTATTTTATGTTAAGTGAATTTATAGTTGTTTCTATAATTGGAGTAATTGTTTTTAAATTATTAGAAAAAAATAGCTCATTTATGAAATTTATAAAAGAATTCTAAATATATTATCTAGATTCTTTCTATAGATTTAATAGATGTATTAAAATCAAAAAAGAATTGAAATACCATATACTCTTAAGTATTTCAATTCTTTTATTTTATTTATTCAATTTGTCGAGGATTAATTGTATCTCATCTATCTTTTCTTTGGCATCTTCTTCGTCGTTTCTGTTAATAGCATCATAAACGCAACCTTCAAGATGACTGTGTAAGATATCTTTATTGATGTTTTTTAATATAGATATTGAAGCTAAAAGTTGGTTTGATATATCTATACAGTATCTATCTTCTTCAACCATTTTTATTAATCCATCAATTTGACCTCTTACAGTTTTTAATTTTCTTAATGTTTTATCTCTATCTGCTCTCATACTACTCGTCTATTGATGTAACTTTATATCCTGCTTCTTTTACCTTTTCTTTTATTTCATTATCATCTACATCATCTTTGTATTTTATAACGGCATTCTTATCCTCTAAGCTTACCTTTGCACTTTTTACATTTTTTACTGATTCTAATGCTTCTGTTACGTGTTTTGCACAATTCTCACACATCATTCCTTCTACATTTACTGTCTTTTTCTTTGAAAACATATTATCCTCCTTGTTTTCTTCTTTTTTTATTTCTTTTTTGTTTTTATTTTCTAATTTATTTTCATAAATTTGGTTTATACTATCTTCGTTTTTAAATTCAGGTTTAAATTTTCTTAATCTAAGTGCATTTGTCACTACAAATAATGATGATAAACTCATCGCAAATGATCCAATCATTGGATTTAATGATAGTCCAAATGCATTATAGAATACTCCTGCTGCTATTGGAATTCCTAATATATTGTAGAAAAATGCCCAGAATAAATTTTCTTTTATATTCTTTATTGTAGCTTTAGATAGTTCTATTGCACTAACTACATCTAATAGGTCATCTTTCATCAATACCACATCTGCTGAATCTATGGCTACATCTGTTCCATTTCCTATTGCAACTCCAATATCACTTCTTGCAAGAGCTGGAGCGTCATTTATTCCATCTCCTACCATTAAGACTTTCTTACCTTTTTCTTGTAGTTTCTTTACTACTTTATCTTTATCTGATGGTACTACTTCTGCAAACTTATTATCTATATTAAGATCTTTTCTTATAGCTTCTGCAGTCTTCTCGTTATCTCCTGTGACCATTATTACTTCATATCCTAGAGATTTCATTTCATCTATTGCAATCTTAGAACTTTCTTTAGGATTGTCTTTAACTGCAATTATACCAATGACTTTATCTTTAGAAGCAAAATACATTGAAGTCTTTCCTTCGTTGGATAAGGTATTTGCTTTTTCTTCAAAATCTTCTAAGTCAATAGAATTTTCCATCATAAACTTCTTATTTCCGGCAAAGTATTTATTATTATCTATTGATGCTTCGATTCCTCTTCCAGAAACAGAATTAAAATCAGAAATCTCTTTTATCGATATATCATTTTCTTTGGCATAATTTGAAATTGCTAAACTCAAAGGATGCTCTGACTTATTTTCAATGGATGCTGCAATTTGTATTAGCTTGTTTTCATCCATATCAGTTAATATATCTGTAACTTCTGGCTTACCGCTTGTAATAGTTCCTGTCTTATCGAGAAGTATTGTATCTATCTTATGAAGATTTTCTAGTGATTCGGCATTTTTAAAAAGTAATCCTAGCTCTGCACTCTTTCCAGTAGATACCATTATAGCAACTGGAGTTGCAAGTCCTAAAGCACAAGGACATGATATTACTAGAACTGATATTGCCATATTTAAAGCAAATTCAACTTCTCCTCTTGCTATCATCCATACAACAAATGTTACTATCGATATTACAATTACAGTTGGTACAAATATTCCAGCTATCTTATCTGCAAGTCTTGCAATAGGTGCTTTTGTTTCATTAGCATCATTTACAAGTTCTATGATTTTTGAGATTGTAGTATCTTCTCCTACTTTCTCTGCAACGAATTTAAAAGAACCTTGCTTATTAATTGTAGCAGAGATAACTTCATCCCCCTTGGATTTTTCTACTGGAATTGATTCTCCTGTAATTACAGATTCATCGACAAGTGAAGAACCTTCTACTATTCTTCCGTCTACTGCAATACTCTCTCCAGGTCTTACTACTATAATATCTCCCTTATTTATGTTTGAGACATTTACACTTATCTCTTCTCCATCTCTTATTATGTTAGCTGTTTTGGGAGTAAGTTTCATTAAACTTTCTAGAGATGATTTAGTCTTACCTTTAGATTTTTCTTCAAGATATTTACCTACTGTAATTAAAGTAAGTATCATAGCTGAAGATTCAAAATAAAGATTATGTCTATACATCTCAACGATTTCTAAATTATTTGTAGCAAATCCATAATTCATTCTATACAATGCAAATATTCCATAAACTAAAGCTGCAAGAGAACCAAGTGCTACTAATGTATCCATATTAGCAGCTCTATGAAATAATCCCTTAAATCCATTTATATAAAACTTCCTATTTACAAATACAACAGGAATTGCTAGAAGCAATTGTGTAAGTGCGAAGTTGCTTGCACCTTCTATTCCTTCTAAAAATGGAATCTGTGGAAGATTAATCATATGTCCCATAGCTATATACATAAGTATAGCTGTTAGAACAACTGAGATCTTAAGTCTTTTTAGAATCTCTAATTCTTTACTCTTCGAATCTTCTTTCTTGACTTTTTCTCCCTTGACATTTGCGCCATAGCCAATCTTTTCTACAGCTTGTATAATGTCTTTTTCGCTTAATTTGTTATTGTCATATTCTACATTCATAGAATTTGTCATTAAGCTTACATTAACATCGTCGACTCCTAATTTTGAAACAGCTTTTTGAACATTAGCTTGGCATGCTGCACAAGTCATTCCTGTAACGTCAAATTTTTGTTTCATAAAACCTCCTATACTCTACTAGGGTGTGGTATTATTATACTGTAAAAAATTTGATTGTAAATAGTCTTTACTATAAACAACCAAATCTCTAATTAATAATTCTTAATAGCTCTTTCAATAGCTCTTTTTGCTTCTTTGTTTTTAATTGTCTCTCTTTTATCATGCAACTTCTTTCCTTTTGCAAGAGCTATCTCTAATTTTATAAGTCCATTTTTATCATATACACTTAATACAACTATTGTATATCCTGCTTGTGTTACTTTTCCTACTAATTTATTAATTTCATTTTTGTGTAGTAGAAGTTTTCTTCTTCTAATAGGATCAACATTTTGGATATTTCCCTCTTTATATGGGCTAATGTGCATATTATTTACAAAGACTTCTCCGTTTTTTGTATCGACAAATGCTTCTTTTACAGAAACTTTGCCTGCCTTTACGCTTTTTACTTCTGTTCCTTTAAGCTCTATTCCAGCCTCATAAGTTTCTTCTATAAAATACTCATGTCTTGCTTTTTTGTTTTTTGCAAATACTTTTGACATTTCTACTCCATCATAAAATCTATTTTTCTCTTCTCAAAGTCAACTCCTATTACTTCGATAGAAACTTCCATTCCTATATGATATTCAATTTCTTTATCGGTATTGAATACTGAATATTTGAACTCATCAAAATTAAAGTTATCTTCGCTAAACTTATACATAAATAATCCTTCTACAGTATTATCGAGCTCTACAAATATTCCAAAGCTTGTAATAGAAGATATAATTCCTACAAATTTATCTCCAATGTGTTTTTTCATAAACTTACATTTTTGTAAATCTTCTACATCTCTTTCACAACTTTCGCTTCTTCTCTCAGTTGTTGATAAGTGCTCAGAAGCAACCTCTATTTTCTTTTCTAGAGATCTTTGATTTACTTTTGTAAGTCTGTTATCCATAAATAATTTTAATAATCTATGAACTATTAGGTCTGGATACCTTCTTATTGGAGATGTAAAATGTGTATAAAACTTTGTAGAAAGTCCAAAATGTCCTACATTATCAGCACTATATTTTGCTTTTTGCATTGTTCTTAGCATTATCGTATTTATAAGAGGCTCTTCTTTCTTTCCTTCTACTTCTTTTAATATATTTTGAAAATCTTTTGGATATAATTCATTTCCCTTTATATTGTAACCAAATAGATTTAATACATTTTTGAAATCATCTAGCTTTGATTTATCAGGTTTTTCGTGAATTCTATAGATAAAAGGAAAATCAAGATAAGAAAATGTTGTTGCAACTGTTTCATTTGCAACAAGCATGAATTCTTCTATCAATCTATTTCCACTTCCTCTATGAGCCTTTTTTATATCAATTACATCTCCGTCATTATCAAGAATTACTTCACTTTCAGGATTGTTGAAATCTATACTTCCTCTTTTTGTTCTCATTTTTCTTAGTATCTTATAAAGCTCATTAAATAAATCTAGATTGTCTTTTAAAGTCTTATCTTCATATACTGATTCATCATTTTCATCAAGATATTTATTTACATCTCTATAAACTAATCTATAATTGCTATTTATAACTGATCTATAGAACTCATTTTCTATTACATTTCCATTTTTATTTATTTTCATTTTAACAGTTACAGAAAGTCTATCTACGCCTGGATTTAGTGAACAAATTCCATTGGATAATTCTTTAGGTAGCATAGGAATTACAACATCATAAAGATATGTACTATTTCCTCTCTCATAAGCATCTTTATCAATTGGGGTATTTTCCTTCACATAATGACTTACATCTGCAATATGAACATACAATATATAATCTTCATTATCTTTTTCTATTGAAATAGCATCATCGAAATCTTTAGAATCTATTCCATCAATTGTAACTGTAAAAAGTTTCGTAAAGTCTTTTCTATTGTATTTATCTTTAGTTGAAACTTCTTTTTCTATTTCTAATACATCTCTATGAGTTTCTTTTGAGAAATCTCTTGGAATTCTATATTCTGATACTATAGAAAATATATCAACTTTTCTTTCATCTTTTCTCCCAAGAACCTCTATTATCTCACCTTCTGGAGATTTGTTTTTAGGATAAGAATAAACTTTTACAACCACCTTATCATTTGTATTGGCATTATTGATACATTCTTTATTTACATGAATATCATCGAAAAATCTTCTATCATCTGCTTCTACAAATCCAAAATTTTTGCTTTTGTAGAAAGTTCCTACTATAGGATCATCACTTCTTTCTAAGATTTCTACGACTTCTCCTTCAGCTTTCCTATCTTCTTTCTTTTCTTCTAATATCTTTATTCTTACAGTATCATTGTTCATAGCTCCATGTAATTTCTCATGTGTAATAAAGACATTTTCCATATCCTCATCACTTGAAACAAAAAATCCAAATCCTCTGCTATTTCCTTCTATTTTTCCTACAAGAGATTTTTCTTTTTTGGTTAAAGCTACGATTTTATTTTTTGAAGTTAGTCGAATTTCATTTTCTTTTAAAAGCGTATCTATAATATTTTTAAATTCTTTTTCCATGGATTTTTCGATATCCATTTTTGCCATAAATTCTTTTACTGTCAAAGGTGTATAATCTTTATCTTTTATAATCTCAAGTAAAAGTTCTTTTATATTCATAATTTCTCCTTTAAAAAAAGAGGCTGAACTCAGCCCCAACAAGAGCCAAGGCTCTAATTAGTTAATTGCATTTAGTATAATTGAACAAATAAATATTACAATTCCACCTGCGATTATAAACTTATCTAATCTTTCATCTTTTGATTTATGAGCCCCTTTACCAAAAACATTTGTCTCTTGTCCTCCAAGAGTTCCCATTCCTTGAGTTTTTGGTTCTTGAGCTGTTACTGAAAGAACTATCACAAGACTTGCTATCATTAAAATAACTGAAATAGCAGTTGTCATACTACACCTCCATTACTAATACTATTAAATAATACCATAGAAACGTGTAATTATCAAATAAATTGATATAATTAAAAGCTACCCTAAGGTAGCTTTTAACTATTTATTTAAATTATAGAAAGCATTAAGTCCTCTAAATTCTGCATTTTCATCTAGAAGATCTTCAATTCTTAATAATTGATTATATTTTGAAACTCTATCTGTTCTTGAAGGAGCTCCTGTTTTTATTTGTCCAGCATTTACACCAACAACAAGATCTGCTATTGTTGTATCTTCTGTCTCACCTGATCTATGAGATACAACTGCTGTATATCCTGCTTGTTTTGCCATTTCAATTGCATTTAATGTCTCTGTAAGTGTTCCTATTTGGTTAACTTTTATTAAGATTGAATTTGCAACTCCACTTTCAATACCTTTTTTAAGTCTCTTTGTATTTGTTACAAATAAATCATCACCTACAAGTTGGATCTTATCTTTGAGTCTATCTGTAAGTTTCTTCCAACCTTCCCAATCATTTTCTTCAAGTCCATCTTCGATTGAAATTATTGGGTATTTTTCAACTAATTCTGCATACCAATCTACCATTTCATCAGCAGTTTTTACTTTGCCTTCTCCTGTAAGATGATATTTTCCATCTTCTTTACTATAGAATTCGCTACTTGCAGGGTCCATTGCTATAAATGCATCTTTTCCTGGTTCATAGCCTGCTCTTTTGATTGCTTCTACAATTGTTTGAAGAGCTTCTTCGTTTGATTTAAGATTTGGAGCAAATCCTCCCTCATCTCCTACTGCTGTTGAATATCCTTTTTCAGCTAAAACTTTCTTTAATGCATGGAATACTTCTGCTCCCATTCTAAGAGCTTCTTTAAAGCTTTTTGCTCCAAGTGGCATTACCATAAATTCTTGGATATCTACTGAGTTATCTGCATGCTTTCCACCATTTAAAATATTCATCATTGGTGCTGGAAGAACTTTTGCATTAACTCCACCAATGTAGTTAAACAATGGAATTTGAAGTTCATCAGCGCTTGCTCTTGCAACTGCAAGTGATACTCCAAGCATTGCATTTGCTCCAAGTTTTGCTTTGTTATCTGTTCCGTCAAGTGCAATCATTGCCTTATCAATTCCAACTTGGTCTAGTGAATCGTAGTAGCCTATAATCTCGTCTGCTATTGGTCCGTTTACATTATCTACTGCATTTAATACACCTTTTCCGTTGTATCTTTTCTCATCATCATCTCTAAGCTCAACTGCTTCAAATTCTCCTGTTGATGCTCCTGATGGAACTATTGCACGTCCAAATCCTCCAAGTTCTGTTTCTACTTCAACTTCTACTGTTGGATTTCCTCTTGAATCAAGAACTTCTCTTGCATATAAACTTGTTATTAAACTCATTATTATCTCCTTTTAAAATTAACTAATTTTTCAAAACTATCTGGCTTAAGGCTTGCTCCACCTATTAATCCACCATCGATATTTTCTTTATCCATAAGTTCTACTACATTTGCAGGTTTAACTGATCCACCATATTGAATTCTTATAACTTCACTTGCGTTTTCGTCATAAATTTTTCCAATTAATTCTCTTATGAATTTGCACATATCATCGGCATCTTCTGCTGAAGCTGTTTTCCCTGTACCTATTGCCCAAATTGGCTCGTAAGCTATTACTATTTTTTCCATAGCTTCTTTTTCTACATCTGAAAGATCTTTTCTAATTTGGTTTTCTACTTTTTCGTAAGCTTTTCCACTTTCTCTTTCTTCAAGTGTTTCTCCTACGCAAAGAATTGGAATGAGATTATGATCTAATGCCGATTTTACTTTTTTGTTAATTAATTCATCATCTTCTTTAAAGATTTCTCTTCTTTCTGAATGTCCTAAGATTACATAATCAATATCCAAATCATTTAGCATTTTTGGAGAAATTTCTCCTGTGAAAGCTCCGCTTTCTTCAAAGTACATATTTTCTGCTCCAACTTTTACATCAGTATCTTTTAAGATTTCTTTTACTGAGTAAAGGTCTATTGCAGGTGCACAAATTCCTTTTTCAACTGAAGAATCTAAATCCAAGCTTTTTAATTCATTAGCAAAAGCTTTAGCTTCAGTTACAGTCATATTCATTTTCCAATTTCCAACAATTATAGGTTTACGCATTACTCCTCCTTGTCATCTATTGAATCTATTCCTGGTAGAACTTTTCCTTCTAAAAATTCAAGGCTTGCTCCTCCACCTGTTGAAACATGAGTTATTTTATCTTTAAGTCCTGCTTTTTCAATTGCAAGGGCGCTATCTCCGCCTCCTACTATTGTTATAGCATCACTATCTGCAAGTGCTTTTGCAACTTCATTAGTTCCATTTGCAAATTCATCTATTTCAAATACTCCCATAGGTCCATTCCATACAACTGTTTTTGCATTTTTTACAACTTCTGCATATTCTTTAGCTGTCTTAGGTCCTATATCTAAAGCTTCTTTATCAGTAGGAATATTGTCAATATCTACTATTTGTGTATCTACACCTGATTCAATTTTATCTGCTATTACTACATCTTTTGGAAGATATATTTTAACATTGTTTTCTTTAGCTTTTTCTAAAAGTTTCAAACTCATTTCCATCTTATCTTCTTCAAGTAAGGATTTGCCTATTTCTTTTCCTTGAGCTTTAAGGAAAGTATAAGCCATTCCTCCACCGATTAAGATAGAATCAACTTTTGTAATTAGGTTTTCTATAACACCAATTTTATCAGAAACTTTTGCTCCACCTAGAATTGCAACAAATGGTCTTTCTGGATCTTCTAGAGCTTTTCCCATTGTCTCTATTTCTTTTTGAATCAAAAATCCAACTGCTGAAGGAAGCTTTGATGCAACTCCTACATTTGAAGCATGTGCTCTATGGCTTGTTCCAAAAGCATCATTTACATATAAATCTGCAAGAGATGCAAGTTTAGCTGCAAATTCTTCACCATTTTTTGTTTCTTGCTTGTCATATCTTGTATTTTGTAAAAGTGCAATTTCTCCTTCTTTAAGAGCATTTACCTCTTCTTTTACCTTATCATTTACAACTTCATCTTCATCGAAAAAGTGGAAATTATCTCCATAAATTTCTTCAAGTCTTTTTGCTACTGGTGAAAGGCTAAACTCTGGATTAGCTTCTCCTTTTGGTCTTCCCAAGTGACTTATCAAAATAACTTTTGCGCCATTTTCTAATAAGTAATCAATTGTAGGAAGTGCCGCTTTGATTCTTGAATCATCTGAGATTACTCCCTTTTCTGTCTTTGATAGTGGCACATTGAAATCAACTCTTACAAGTACCTTTTTGCCTTTAACATCTAAATCTTTTACTGTTCTTTTATTCATAAGTACTCCTTATCAAAAATAAAGCGGAGAGATTACTCCCCGCCTAATTATCTCTTAAAGATTTGCAAAGTAATCAAGTGTTCTAACTAGGTTAGATGTATAACCCATTTCATTATCATACCATGCAACAGTTTTTACTAGTTGCTTTCCATCTGCTGTTTCAACTATTTTTGTAAGATTTGCATCGAAAATTGATCCTGCTGGGTATCCTACGATATCGCTTGATACAATTTCATCTTCAGTGTATACGAATGCATCACTTGATGCTTTTTTCATTGCTGCATTAACTTCTTCAACAGTTACTTTCTTTTCAAGTACTGTATATAATTCTGTAACTGATCCTGTTGGTACAGCAACTCTTAGAGCTGTTCCATCAATTCTTCCTTCAACTTCTGGAATAACTTTACCTACTGCTTTTGCAGCTCCTGTTGTTGTAGGAATTGTATTTACAGCTGCAGCTCTTGCCATTCTTAATTTATTTTTCTTATTTGGTGTATCAACTAATGCTTGAGAACCTGTGTATGCGTGAATTGTTGACATTTGTCCCATTACCATTCCAAAGTTATCATTTAGAACTTTAACCATTGGTGCAAGGCAGTTTGTTGTACATGAAGCACCAGAAATTACTGTTTCTGATCCATCAAGAATCTTTTCATTTACGCCAAATACGATAGTTTTTAAATCACCCTTAGCTGGTGCTGAAATTATAACTTTTTTAGCTCCGCCTTTGATATGTTCTTCTGCTTTTTCCTTTTCTGTGAAGAATCCTGTACATTCAAGTACTATATCAACATTTTCTTCTCCCCAAGGAATCTTAGCTGGTTCTGGCTCTGAAAAGACTTTTATATCTTTGCCATTTACTTTAAATCCTTCTTCAGTTACTTCAACTTCTCCGTCGAATCTTCCTTGAACTGAATCATATTTAAATAAATGTGCTAACATGTTTTTGTCCATAAGGTCGTTTATTGCAACTACCTCAATGTCATCTAATTCTTGTATTCTTCTTAATGTAAGACGTCCTATTCTTCCGAATCCATTAATTGCTACTTTTGTTGTCATTGATTTGCCTCCTAATCATTTTGTAATTATATTGTACTTTTATGATAATTTTTTTTCAAGCTTTTATGGATAATTAATACCCTAACTTAGATAATTAACTTTACCATTCTTTGCCTGTAATGTGGTCATTTGCATTAATAGCTGCTATACAGCCATCAGATGTTGCTGTTACCACCTGACGAATCTTTTTGTCTCTAACATCTCCTACTGCAAAGACTCCTTCAGTAGATGTCTTCATATCCTCATTTGTTTTTATATATGAGTTATTAAGCTCTACTTGTCCTTCGAATAATTTTGTTTGAGGAATGTTACCTATAAATATAAATACCCCAAATCCTCCATCTTCTGAATTTGCCTTTATGCTTTTTGTTTCCTTTGTAACTGTGTTTTCTACAATAAGCTCGTTTACTTCTACATCGCCTTTTATTTCTTTTACAACTGTATCTAGCATAAAGTCGATTTTTTCGTTTGCGCGTGCTTCATCTTCTACAAGCTTTGAGCAACGTAGTCCTTGTCTTCTATGGATTATGTGTACTTTAGATGCAAACTTTGTCAAATATTGTGCTTCTTCTATTGCAGCTTCTCCTCCGCCTACAACATAAACTTCCATATCTTTGTAGAATGGAGCATCACAGGTTGCACAATAAGATACTCCTCTATTTAGAAAGTCTTCTTCTCCTTGTGCTCCTAATTTTCTAGCAGCTGCGCCTGTTGCTATTATGACTACCTTTGACTCAAACTCTTGTTTTTTTGTCTTTACTTTCTTTACTTTTCCTGAAAAATCAACATCTACTACTTCTTGGGATACTATTTCACATCCAAATTGCTTAGCTTGATCTTTCATTCTTTCTGAAAGTTCCATTCCACCTGCATTTTCCATGCTTCCAGGATAATTATCTACTTTTGAAGTAGATGAAATTTGTCCACCTGCAACTGCTTTTTCAATTATTAATGTTTTTAATTCGCTTCGTCCAGCATATAATCCTGCTGAAAGTCCTGCAGGACCTGCTCCTATTATTATAATATCGTACATTTTTCACCTCATAATATATTGTCATAGCCTATTTGTCTTAGGGCTTCATATACTGTAATTGAAACCGAATTTGCAAGATTTAAGGATCTATGTATATCTTTTCTCATAGGAATTGTAAATATTTTATCTTTATACATTTCCAAAAGCTTATCACATATTCCTTCTTTTTCTCGTCCAAAGATTATATAATCTTCATCTTTAAATTCAATATCATTGTGCTTTTTATCACTTCCAGTTTCAAGTAAGTACACATTCTTGTCTTTTACATAATCTATAAATTCATCTAAACTATCATGAATTTTAAGATCTAACTTGTCCCAATAATCTATACCAGCTCTTTTTAGCATCTTATCTGAAAAATCAAACTTAAATGGTCTAATAAGATGTAGCCTAGAATTAGTAAGGACACATGTTCTTGATATATTTCCTACATTCCCAGGATATTCTGGAGAATATAAAACAACATTAAGCATTTCTGTTAAACTCCTTTATCTTTTCTACCGCTTCTTTTATTCCAAAGGAGTTATTTGAAGAAACAACATAATCAGAAATTTCTTTTACACTATCTCTAGCATTTCCCATTGCAAATCCTAGCTTTGCGTTTTCTATCATTTCAATATCATTATCAAAATCTCCAATAGCTGCTATCTCATTCTTATTTATACCCAAAAAATCTGAAAGTTCTAATATAGAGTTATACTTATTTACTTTTCCATTCATTATCTCTACTGTGCTAAAGCCTGAAAATGTCATATATAAGTCACTAAGCTCTTCTATTTGCTTTAATCTTTCTACTACTTCTTCTTGAGACATGTTATTTGCTGTTATCTGAAATTTTAAGATTTTTCTTTTTCTTTGCATTGCAATTTTTAAAGGATTTTCTGAGAAAACTAGATCTACTTGATATTTTTTACCCAAATTTTCATCTATAATTAAGTGATGGATTCTCTTTTCGTCAAGTCTTCTTGCATAGAATGTGTCTTCATCATACATGTGAAAGTACATGTTGTTTTCATTTGAAAACTTAATTAGTCTTTCTATCTTGTTTTCTTCTATATCATATCTTTTTAAAATATTATTTTCGTCAATCGCAATTATTGCTCCATTATTTGCAATCATTGAACTTTTCAAATTTATCTTATTCATATAATATCTTAAAGAAGTAAGAACTCTTCCTGATGCAAAGACAATCTTTACTCCAGTATCACTTAATGAATTTAAAGCTTCTATGTTTTCTTTTGATATATCATTATTTGAATTTAAAAGTGTACCATCTAAATCTAATACAAATAGTTTTATCATTTATTCTCCTTATAGTATTTGCAATATTGCGCTAATTTGCACATTTCACATAGCGGTTTTCTAGCCTTGCAAATATTTCTTCCAAGATATATAAGCTCATGGTGGGCATCTGACCATCTTTCTTTTGGTATATTTTCTCTAAGTTGATATTCTGTATGCAATACATCTTTTGCATCAGCAAGTCCTATTCTATTTGTTACTCTAAATACATGAGTATCAACTGCGATGCCTGGTATTCCAAATGCATTTGATAATACTACATTTGCAGTTTTTCTTCCAACTCCTGGAAGTGTCATTATTTCTTTCATATTATCTGGAACTTTTCCATTGAAATCTTTAACTAATTTTATACTTGCGTTTTTTATATTCTTGGCCTTGTTTCTATAAAGTCCACAAGTCTTTATATATTCTTCAATATCCTTTATATCCATTTTTGCAAAATCTTGTGGTGTATTATATTCCTTAAACATCACATCTGTAACTTTATTTACTCTTACATCTGTGCATTGAGCTGAAAGTATAGTTGCTACTAGTAGCTCAAAAGGTGTATTAAAGTGAAGCATGCTTTTTACATCTGGATACATTTGTTTTAAAATTTCTAATACTTTTTCTATTTCTTTTTTACTAAGAACCATAACTCCTCTTTTATCTTACAAATTTAATCTAAACTTTTCTTTTACTATTATAGTGTAAATAATATTTTTTAAAAATGCAATTGAATAGCATATCCATATATATTATAATTAACTAGAACTGGAGTGATTAAATGTTTAATATAAAGAAAAAAAGTTTGAGGCAAATAGATAAATGGCTTCTTTTATCTATTATTTGCTTATGTGTTTATGGTAATGTTGTATTGTATTCTGCTTACTCTGGGAATTTCTCAGAAGTAAAGACTCAAATAATATCTACTATAATTGGTTTTTGTGCAATTATTCTAATATCTACTATGGATATTGACTTTATCAAAAAGCTAGCAAAGCCCATATACTTAATTGCTATACTAATGTTGGTTATGACTTTGTTTATAGGACAAGGTGCAGAAGAGTGGGGATCTGATTCCTGGGTTTCTATTGGACCTATATCTTTCCAACCTGCAGAAATAACGAAAATAGGAATTATTTTCGCACTTGCAAGATATATAGAGATTAATAAAGAGAATATAAATAATTTCAATGTCTTAATAAAAGTACTATTCCTATCATTTTTGCCTGTAGGGCTTATATTAATGCAGCCAGACTTTGGTACAGCAATGGTTTATGTAGTTTTTATAGCTGCAATGTTATTTGTAGCAGGTCTTAGTTGGAAATGGATAATTACGCTTCTTCTAATTTTTGTTGCAATAATACCTGTTGCTTATTTCTTTTTTGATGATTATCAGAAAAACAGAATCCTAGACTTCTTGGATCCATCAAGAGATACATCTGGTACTGGTTGGCAGCAATCTCAAGGACTTATAGCAATAGGTTCAGGTCAATTTTTTGGAAGAGGGTATATGAAAGGAACTCAAGCTCAATACGGATATATCCCAGAAAAAGAAACTGATTATATCTTTTCTGTACTAGCTGAAGAACTTGGATTTCTAGGTGCTATTGTAATGATTATACTATTTACAATAATGCTTTTTAGAATGATTATGATTGCAAAAAACTCAAAAGATTCATTCATATCATTTATGACTATTGGATTCTTTGCAATGTTTTTTATCCATATTTTCGAAAATGTTGGTATGACTATAGGACTTATGCCTGTAACAGGAATTCCTCTTCCTTTCTTCTCGTCAGGAGGAACTTTCCAGTTAATTAACTTAATTGCAATTGGTCTTATACTTTCATCTTCAATGCAAAAGCAACCTCTTGATTTTAAGTCAATGAGTAATGAACCATTTGCTTACTATAAAAAATAAGCCGGTCAAATACTGAATCTATAAGGTTCAGTATTTTCCGGCTTAATTTATATCTATCGTTTGTATATTTTTATCCCAAGAATCTATAGAAGAGCTTCTAGTATCTATTATGGCAAAAACTCCAAAGGACGAATCATATTGTCTATTTGGCTTTCCATTTATTCTATATACAAGATAATATCTATCAGGTTCTAGAACATTTTCCATTGCTAGATAACTTTTGTTTCCATTTTCATCATAAAGATACATATTAACATATTTTGAAGAATCCATATCAATATTAGATAAGAAATCAACCATTGGTATACCTTCGATTTCTACTTTTTCAATATTTGAAACTTCAACTTGTTTTTTCTTAGAATCCATATTTCTTATTTGTTTTAAAGTAAAAGTTTTAACTTCGTTTCCGTCATTTTTTACTATAAGAACAGAAGAATCCATAGAATTAAAAGATCTATTGCTTATAGTATATGCAATTTTTGAAACTATAAAAATTGCAAAAATTATTATAAGTCCCCATACCAAGATATTGTATTTTTGCTTTTTTAGTGTTTTTTTGGGACTTCTTTTTGAGTTTTTTTGTCGTAAGTTTCTATTTGGCATTATTTACCGGTGGAACCAAATCCACCTTCACCTCTTTTTGTATCAGATAATTCGTCTACTTTTACTACATTTACTTTTATATATGGTTGGATTACTAATTGACATAGTCTATCTCCATTTTTAACTACAACATCTTCATTGCTGTAATTATACATGAATAACTTTATCTCTCCTCTATAGTCTTCATCTATAATTCCAACTGTATTTGCAAGTGATAGATGCAATTTTACTCCAGTTGATGATCTAGGATAAACTGCTCCAAAATATCCTGTAGGTATTTCAACTTTTACTCCTGTAGGGATCTTTTCAACTGTGTGTGGCTTTATTATGACATCATCTTTATTGGAACAATATAAATCTAAACCAGCACTGGCTTCGCTGTTATACTTTGGAAGATAGTTATCTGTTACTACTTTTAATTCCAAATCCTTTTTCGTACTCATTTCTGTTTTTACATCATCAAAAAAATTCTTTATGCTATTTGTCTTATCTCCCATTTTATCTCCTTTAGTATAAATTTATAATCGCTATTATATATTAACACTACTTTTTTTTAAACTCAATAACAAGATTATAAACCAATTTTTCGATTAAATGAAATATAGATTTTCTAATATCTATTTTGTGTTATAATTATATAAGAAAGACTAAAAGGTTTTTATATTATAGGAGGTTATTATGTCAAAAAATAACAAAGATTTACAAGATGTAACAAAGAATGAACAGTACAGAGATGGAGATAAACCATTAGGAAATAAGAAAAAAGCTGATGATTCTACACAAAATGGAAAACCTGAATTTGATACACAAAATATCAAGACAGACGTAGACGAAGCAGACTACGTAAGTGGAGCTAATGCTGAAGGTCAAAGAAATAAAGTAGACACAGATTTTTCAGAAAACCCATCAGAAGACTAAAAAAATCCCGCAAATGCGGGATTTTATTTTATTTAAATTTTTAAATAGTTATTATAAACTCTGTCATTTCATTAAATACACTTTTTACATCAATCGTATAACCTAGATTTTTTGCAATATGTTTTACAATTGATAATCCAAGTCCTGTAGATTTCATAGATGAAGTCCTTGCTTTATCTACTATATAAAATCTTTCAAATATTCTATCAATATTTTCTTCTTTTATACCAATACCTGTATCCTTTATTCTAACGACTACATTTTTCCCTTCTTGTTTTGCTTTTACAAAAATCTTGCCATTGTCTCTATTATATTTTATAGCATTTTCAAAAATATTAGTCATAAGGTCAATGAAAAGCGATTCATTTGTAGATATTGTCAAATCATCTATATCAAATGAAACTTTTATTTTTCTTTCAGAAAGTCTTGGAAGAAATTTATCATAGATTGAATCGAATATTTCTTTTATATTTACTTCTTTAAACTCTATATTCTGATTTTCTTCGTCAAGTTTTGAAAGCTTTAATAAATCATCTATTGTATCTAATAATCTTAGGCCTTCTTTGTTTATTATTCTTGCAAATTCCTTTATATCCTTGTCATTTGCAAGTCCGCTTGATATTAGCTCAGCATAACCATTTATAGAAGTTAAAGGACTCTTTAACTCATGGCTTACATTTGCTGTAAACTCTCTTCTTAAATCTTCTCCCCTTTTGTTTTCAGTGTTATCTACAAAAAGGACAAACAATCCTGACTCTTCATTAAAATCAACAGGATCCATATAAACTTTATAGTCTAAATTACCTACTTTTAAATCAAAGTTCATTTCTTCATTTAAAAGAAAAGTTTCTTTAACATTGATTATAAAATTTTCATTATCTGTCAAATCAAAAAGCGTTTTTGCACTACTATCTTTGCCAAAAATTTTAAGCATCGGCGAATTTATCAAATTAATATTATAACTTGAATCTATTACAAGCATTCCTTCTTTGACATTTTCTGTAATCTCTTGAATCTTTTCATTCCTGTTTTTAAGTTTCATGTTTTCGCTTTCCAACATTTCTGTCATATTTTTTATTTCAATTAGGTATGGCTTTATCTCGTCATAGCTTGAATCAATAATTTTTTGGCTTATTTTTTCAGGGCTATTGCTCATTGTCTTGACAGGAGCTATTATCTTATCTACTGTTTTTCCAGTGAAAAACTTCAATAAAACTAGTGCCAATATTCCTATTACAAATACAATAAGTATATTTGTAAAAATTAAATTTCTAAAAATTGAAAATTCCGAAGAGATTCTCAAAACATTATCGCCTTTTCTTGATAGATAATAAACAGTTGAACCCAAAGTAGCTGATTTTCTAAAAGAGCTTCCTTCTGTGTTGTCAACTGTTTCAATAAATTCTTTTCTATCAGAATGATTCTCTAATTCTCGAGGATTAAAATCAGAATCATAAAGTACTTTACCATCTATAGCTATATATGTAAGTCTAATATCTGGATTTAATCTTTTAAATGTGTCTAGATTACTATAGAAATTAGCATTATCCTTTGAATTTTCTGTTGATAGCAACATTTCAAGGGATCTGTCCATATAATCGATTCTTTCGTCTATAGATCGTTTAGATGCTATATAGCTAAGAGCCGCAAAGGTTATCAAAAGAACAATTATTAATAAGAATAATATTGATCTTTTTAACCTATAAGTCATCTTATTCTTCAAACTTATAACCCAAATTCCTTACTGTTTTTATATATTTTGACGCTTCTTGTAGCTTATTTCTAAGGCTTGCTATATGGACATCAACAGTCCTTGTTTCACCTTCATAATCATATCCCCGAATTTTTATCAAGAAGTCTTCTCTTGTAATTACTGTTCCTACACTTTGCATAAAATAAGATAGCATTTCAAATTCTTTAAACGTAAGATCAATCATCTTGCCATTTACAGTTACTATCCTTCTTTTATTATCAAGAGAAATCTCATTGAAATTCTTATTTTGATATTCCTTTTTCTCGTATCTTCTAAGAACCGCCTTTATTCTACTTAAAAGTTCAAGAATTGAAAATGGCTTTACGATATAGTCATCTGCACCACTTTCAAGTCCCAATACTTTGTCAAATTCCTCTCCTCTAGCTGTAAGCATAATTACAGCAACATCTTTTAAAGATAAATCTTTTCTAATATCCTTTAAAATTTCTATTCCATCCTTTTCAGGAAGCATGATATCAAGAAGGACAAGATCTACCTCTTCTTTTTTCATATCATCTATTAGATTGATACCATCTTCAAATCCCTTAACTTTATAGCCATTTTCTCTAAGGGCATAAAGAATCAGATTTCTAATTGAATTATCATCTTCTACTACATAAATCATTATAATTGTGTTAAAAGCACATTTATCTTTGCTAATCTATCTCCGATTCTTTCAAAGTATTTGAAATAGAGAATAAAATCAGTAAGCTCCATTGTGCTTATATAACTCTCCCTTTCTCTTTGAATTACATAATCGATAGATTTTTGAAATAAAGAATCTATTTCATCATCCATCTTAACTGTATTATATGCTAATTCTTCATTTCTATCCACAAGAGCTTGTTTAAAATTAGATAACATCTTCTTTAAGTTAAGTATATAATCACTTGTAACTACTAGAACTTTCTTGTGATCATTTATTTCTTCTAAGATCAAAGAAGCTTCTACCATGTGACTATAAATATGTCTAAAGCTACTTGCAAGTGATATACTTACTTGGATAAATCTCAAATCACCTGCAACTGGTTGTTGTCTTAACATTAGATTAAAACATGATCTTCCTATTGTATCAATCTTTGCGTTAATTTTTGGTTCATTATCGATAATCTCTTTTAGAATACTCTTATCACCTTCATTAGAGTATAATTCTAACTTATCGAAAGCTAATTGATATAAATCAGAAAGCTCAAGAAAACCATCTTCTACTTCAATTAACTCTCTATCAAATTTCTCTCTCATTATCCAAACCTTCCTGTTATATAATCTTCGGTCTTTTTGTTCTTAGGCTTATCAAACATCTTAACAGTATCATCCATTTCTATTACTTCACCTGTCAAGAAGAATGCAACTTTATCAGAAATTCTTGCAGCTTGTTGCATATTATGAGTTACTATTACTATAGTATAATTTTCTTTTAATTGTTCAACCAATTCTTCGATTTTTCCTGTAGAAATAGGATCTAGAGCACTTGTAGGCTCATCCATCAAAAGAATACTTGGACTTACAGCAAGAGCTCTTGCTATACAAATTCTTTGTTGTTGTCCTCCAGAAAGACTCTGAGCGTTCTTTTTAAGTTTATCTTTTACTTCATCCCATATAGAAGCATTCTTTAGACTTGTTTCTACTATTTCATCTAATTTATCTTTATCTTTTATGCCATGAATCTTTGGACCATAGGCGATATTTTCATATATTGACTTTGAAAATGGGTTTGGACTTTGAAATACCATACCTACATTTGTTCTAAGTTCGTTTATATCTATGCTTGGATCATAGATATTTTTCCCATTAATCTTAATCTCTCCTTCAATTCTACAACCTTCAACAAGATCATTCATTCTGTTAAAGCATTTTATAGTAGTTGATTTTCCACAACCTGAAGGGCCGATAAAAGCTGTGACTTCTTTTTCGTTTATATCCATATTTATTTTTTTAAGGGCTTGAAAGTCACCATAATATAAATCTAGATCCCTTACTGTTATTATAGGTTTTGCCATTAATTCTCCTTAATAATTTTTTTAGCTAATTGATTTGATATAGCATTTACCAATATTACAAATACTAAAAGTATTACAGCTGTAGCATAAGCTTTGTCTACATACAATCCTTCAGAAGATAACATAAACATGTGTACTGCCAAAGTTCTTGATGAAGTACTAAGCGATGATGGTGGTGCTACATAAGTTCCCATAGTATACATCAAAGCAGCTGTCTCTCCTACAATTCTTCCTGTTGCAAGAAATACTCCTGCTAATATTCCAGGTAAAGCTTCTGGTATTATTATTTTAAAAATTGTAGTAAGCTTACTTGCTCCCAATGCTAATGAAGCATCTCTTTGCAAAGTATTTACTGATAATATTGCTTCTTCACTTGTTCTAATTATAGTAGGAAGAACCATGATCATAAGTGTCATACAACCTGCTATGATTGAAAATTCCATCTTGAAAAATATTACAAAACTCAAATAACCAAAAAGTCCATATACTATTGATGGTATTGCAGCTAAGATTTCTGTTGTAAAACTTACTGCCTTTACTACTTTCTTGTTTTTTGCATATTGTGTTGTATAAATTGCTGTAAATATTCCTATAGGAAGAGCAATCAATAAAGTTATAACTATTGTTACTAGAGTAGTTAGCAAAGGAGCAATTATAGAGTGGTTTTCACTTGTATATTTAAATTCAAATAATGAACTATCTATGCTAGGGATTCCATTCACTAATATATACACAATAACACTTAGAAAAGCGAAAAATCCTATAGCAGAAAGAACCATTATTAAAGGTTTAAACGTCTTTTTCATTCTTGCTCCTTACAATATTAAATATCAAATTGATTATCAATATGAATACAAATAGTACCATTCCTGTTGCGATAAGTGCTTCTCTATGCATTCCTGAAGCATAACCCATTTCAAGAACTATATTGGTTGTCATTGTTCTAACTCCATCTAATATAGATCCTGGCATTCTGGCTTGGTTTCCTATTACAAGATATACTGCCATTGTTTCTCCGATGGATCTTCCCATTGCAAGAACTATTGATGAATATATTGCATTTTTTGCTGCTGGAATCATAACTTTAAAAATAGTCTCTTCTTTTGTAGCTCCTAAAGCTATAGATCCATCATAATAATATCTAGGTACATTTTTTAAAGCAGTCTCAGAAATTTCTACTATTGTAGGAATAATCATTATTGCTAATAGAATACTTGCAGTAAGTATATTCATTCCATTTTTGCCACTTAATTTAGCAATTAGTGGAACCAATAACATTAATGCAAAGAATCCATAAACTACAGATGGTACTGCCGCCATCAATTTTATAAGTGGACTTAGATATTTATAACTTCTTTTCGCATAAAAAGCCATATATACAGATATGGCCAATGCAAACGGAATAGAAAATACCAATGATAGAAGTGTTACCTCTATTGACCCTACAATCATAGGAAGTATTCCAAACTTTGCAGGTGTTCCTGTTGGTCTCCATTCTACTCCTGTTATAAAATCTAATAATCCGTATTTATTTAAAAAGCCGATACCGGCTTTAAAAATAAATACACAGATAAGTATTATAAAACTGATGGACAAAAGGGCAGCTATCAAAAACAATATTTGAAATACCTTTCCCTTTGTGTCCTTTTCCATATTATTTTAATTCTCCCCAGTCTTTGATCTCTCCTTTGAAGATTGATGCAATTTGATCCATTGTTAAATCTTCAACAGAGTTTTCAGGATTTACTACTACTGCTATACCATCATTTGCTATTACAACTGGTTTAAGTTGTTCTAACTCTTCAGGTTTTAATTCTCTTGAAGCCATAGCAATTTCGCTTGCTCCATCAAGTGTTGTGTTGATTCCTTCTGTTGATCCAATTGATTGCATTTCGATTTGTGCATCTGGATTTAATTGTTGATAAGCTTCGATGAATTTTTCCATTACTGGTGATACTGAAGTTGATCCTGCAACTTTAAGAGTACCTTTCATTCCTGATGCTTTGTATTCATCTCCTGCTTCAACTTTTACATATCCGTTTTCTTCAACGATTTTTTGTCCGTCTGGTGATTGGATGAATTTTAAGAAGTCTTTTCCAAGATCTGTGATCTCTCCTTCTTTGTAAGCTAAGTTAAATGGTCTGAATAATTTGTATTCTCCACTTTCTACATTTGCTTCGTTAGCTTCAACTCCATCAACCTTTACAGCTTTTACTGTATCATTTAATGATCCAAGTGAAATATATCCGATAGCTCTTTTATCTTGAGCTACTGTTGTCATAACACCATTTGTTGTGTTTTGAACACTTGCTTCTGTGCTTGTTAAGTCTTTTTCTTCATCTCCATTTTTTTCAAGAAGACCAGTTAATTCTATGAAAGCTCCTCTTGTTCCGCTTCCGTCTTCTCTTGATACTACTGAGATAGCTCCGCCTGCAGATGCATTTTCATCTGTAGTAGTTTCTTCTTGAGTTGTTTCAGATCCTGAGTTTTCAGTAGCTGTGTTTGAATCAGCATCGTTACTTCCTGATCCACATGATGTAAGAACCATTGTCATTGCAAAGATTCCTGTTAAAATTTTTGATTTTAAGTTCATAATAACCTTCCTTTTCTTTATTATCATTGTGACTATATCTTAGATAAAAGTTATTATGATGAAATAATACAAATGTAAAGTTTATGTAAAATTTCAAAACTTGTTTATTGACTTTTTAAATGATTTAAACTATCCTAATTAAAGTAAGGAGTGAATAATGTCAAAATTAATAATACCAGATAACTATAAGAGTGAGCTTGATATATACGAGACTCAAAAAGCTATAAAGGAAATAAAGGACTTTTTTCAAATAAATCTATCAAATAATCTCAATTTAAAAAGAGTATCAGCACCATTATTTGTAACAAGTGATTCCGGATTAAATGATAACTTAAACGGATTTGAAAGACCTGTAGAGTTTGATGTAGAATTACAAAACTCTCCAAATTTTGAAATAGTACATTCACTTGCCAAATGGAAAAGATATGCCCTAAAACAATATGGTTTCAAAAAATACGAAGGCTTATATACAGATATGGATGCCATAAGAAGATGTGAACAAGTAGATAATCTTCATTCATATTATGTAGACCAATGGGACTGGGAAAAAATAATTGATCCTAGTGATAGAAATGAAGAATATTTAAAGACAACAGTAAATACAATATATAATACATTAAAAGCACTAGATGAATATGTTTCAACATTTATTCCTACTAGAACAAAGCTTTTGCCTGATAAAATTAAATTTATAACAAGTCAACAATTAGAAGATATGTATCCTGATAAGACTCCTAAACAAAGAGAATATCTTGCTACAAAAGAATATAAGGCAATATTTTTAATGAAAATAGGAGATGTATTAAAATCAGGAACAAAGCATGATGATAGAGCACCTGACTATGATGATTGGAACCTAAACGGAGATATAATCCTATACAATCCAATTCTTGATAGTGAATTTGAAATATCTTCTATGGGAGTAAGAGTTGATCCTAAGACACTTGAAGAGCAGCTCAAAAAGTCAGATTGCACAGATAGATTAAAGCTTGACTATCACAGAAATCTAATCGATGGAAAGCTTCCTCAGACAATAGGTGGAGGAATCGGACAATCAAGACTTAGTATGTATTTTCTTAAAAAAGCTCATATAGGAGAAGTTCAAGTATCCTATTGGCCAGAAGAGATGAGAAGACAATTACAAAATCATTCAATAACATTACTATAAAAATACATTATGAAAATTCATATTTTAAAGTGATTTATAATAGAAAAACCCAACTTTTTGCTGGGTCTTTCTATGCTCTAAATTCTATCTATTATAAAATTATCTTTCACTTATCTTAGATAACTTATTGTACTTAATGTAGTTTTGATGATTCTTTAATGTTAGATACAATAACCATATAAATATAATAGACATTATTACAATTGCTATGATATGTATATTTAGTATATCTAGCATTGATATAATAAGAAATATTGCAAATACTACTAATCCTTGCAAATAACTATCTCTATTTTTCTTATATTGAATAGAAATATCAGAATAATCTGTAAAAAGTTCTTCTTCCTTCTCTGATTCAACAATCAAAATTTCCTTATTATATCCACCAAAAGTATTTGCAAATTTAGCATCACCTTTAGCTAGAGGTCTTAGTCTAAATTTTATAAGATTAACATTACCTTGATTTATTGGAGCTCTATAAACTTTTTTTCCTGATTGATTTAACATATCTATGTATTCGTTATTTTCTTTTGTAGGATCATATCCTATAAATTGAGTTTCATAGTAGTATTTTTTATCAGATTTTTCAAAGTCATATATGAAATTTCTAACCCCAACAAGTCTGTATCCTATATCAGACATATCATTTAGCCATGTTTTTATATCTGATATAGGATCTTTAAAAAATTTAATCTTTCTCATAGTCTCCCTCATCTAATTTATCAATGAGATTAAGCAAGCTTTTTAGTCTAACTTTCTCATTATTAACCTGTTCTATTCCAAGATCTGTTATTATGTAATTGATTCTATTTCCATCTTTTGATCTTTTTTCTATCCATCCTTTTTTCTCTAAATTATTAATTGCTCCATACAAAGTCCCCATACCTAGAACAACTCTGCCATTTGTGTTATTTTCTATGAACTTTTTGATACCATACCCATGAAGTTCATTGTACAAGGACAATAACACGAGTAAAGATGTTTCTGTCAAAGCTCCGCTTGATAAATTATCCCTAATAATATCACCTTCATATATCACTAAACGTAGTATTTGAGTTAAAAAAATTATATCACTAAACATAGTATTATGCAAATTTAATCTTTATATATCTTCCAAGTAAGTCCATTATCTAATGATTTATATTTTGAAATATTGCCATTTATATCTTCGCATTCTAGATAGATAATTCCATTAGAATCAACATTTGCTTTTATCTTAGGAGATGTATCTGGAATAGTTGAAATATATATAAATTCATCATTTTCTATTTTTACAAAAAACCATTTACTTCTTGCCATAGCTCGATCTATTTCTACTATTGCAAAATTTGAATTAGAAATTTTATTTACAGTTTCCTTATCAATATCATCTAAAATCTTTTGATTATTTCTTTCTTTTTGAATATCTTCTTCTATATTTTCAATACTAGAAGTATTACTTTCTTCTATTGGTATATCTTTTTCGTTGATTGATTTTATAATATAGCTTATTATTTTTTCTGATTTTAAATCTTTTTTTGAAATAAAACCTCTAGAATAATCGCCAGCTTTTTCCATAATAAAGATATTTTTCTTTTTATAAATTTCATAATAAGGATCAAGAAAGCTTGTATCATTAATATAATATTTACTACCTTTGTACTCAAAAGAAGTATTATCATAAGTTGAAAATACTACAAAAAGAAATCCCAAGAACAAATACAAAATCAAAATTATAGAAAGCAAAACCAAAAGTATTATCCTTATAGCTTTCTTTTTTATTGTGAAATTTATCTTTTTTATTATTAGAATCTGTGCTACAAAGAGCAAAAAAAGTGAAGCAAACATCATAACATTACTTAAAATAGGCACAAATAATATTTTTTCTCGCAAAAATAATAATATTAGTCCTATTATTATAATTATTATGATATTTCTCCACTTTGTTTTTAATTTATTCATAATTTACCAAATATCTATGATATAACTTCTGTTTTAAAAAACTCATCTATATCTAGATAATCCTTTTTTCTTGCAAGAACTGTTAATTTATCTCCAGGCTTTATTAAATCATCAGCTTTTGGTATAAACTCAAGATCATTTCTTAGTATCTTTATTATTATAAGATGATTTGGGAAATTTATATCTCTTATACTTTGATTTATAATTGGTGAAAGATCTGAGATTGAATACTCATAAATAGAAAATCTGCTATCTATTTTGCTAAATTCATCTACCCCATGTGCTTTTAATTGTCCTTCAAATAAAGAATCATATATTGGAGGATTCTTTAAAAGTTCTGCTACTGAATATGAAATTATTACTACAATACAAAGTCCCATCAAATGATTGAAACTACCCGTCATCTCTGTTACAAGCATTACAGCAAGAATTGGTGCTCTTACAACTGATGCAAGTATGCCACTCATTCCAAGAATTATGAAGTTTACATAATAAGGTGACAAGTCAAAGCTTCCTTTTAAAAGAGAATATACTATTATTCCACTAAGTCCTCCAATTACTAGAGTTGGAAGAAATATTCCTCCTTGAACTCCACTTCCATAACTTAGACATGTATATATCAATTTTAAAGCAAGTATTAATACAAGATATTTTATTGGATAACTAGTAATTGCAAGATTTTCCATTAAATTATGTCCGCCTCCTGTAATTTCAAAAAAATTATATCCAATAAATGTTGCAAATATCATTAATACAAAAATCTTAATATACATTTTTACATTAAAAGATCTGTAAAGTTTTTGAGCATTAACTATTCCCAAGTTAAATGTAACTCCAACAATTCCTGTAAGAAGTCCTATTATTAAACAAACCCACATAAATTTTAATGGAAGATTATTCTCTACTATAAATGAAAAGCTAGATCTATGTCCTAATATTCCAAATGATACAAAATTTGCAATAACAGAAGCTATCAATGTCGGTATCAATAAGAACTTAGAATATGATTTGTGAAGCTCTTCGATTACAAATAATGTTCCAGCTATTGGTGCATTAAAAGCTGCTGCAAGTCCCGCTCCTGCTCCTGCTGTTATTAAATAATTTATCTCAGAGCTGTCTCTTTTTAGCGCTTTACCTAAAAGCTTTGCAATTGCTCCTCCCATTTGAATTGATGGACCTTCACGTCCTAGTGATAATCCTGCCAAATCACAAAGTCCACCACCAACTGTTTTTGAAATTATTGTTTTCTTCTCATCCATATTGAATTTCCCAAGAATTTCTGCTCTAATCTGTGGAATTCCGCTTCCTCCAGAAAGTGGTGCCCACTTCAAAAGTTTTGAGATTATAACTGAAAAAACAAAAAACAAAATTAAAAGTCCAACTATATTAAAAGTATTTTTGTTAGAGAACAAAATACTTCTTAGAAAATCCATTTTTGAGATTATATATCTATACAAAACAGACAAAATTCCAGAAAGAATCCCTATTAATATTCCATCGAAAAGCATCTTAAAAACTATATTATTATTTTTTTCGATAAATTCTCTCATACACACCCCGTTAATATTTTATTTATTTTAAAAATAAAAAATTATATTTTCACATAATTAATTAAATAAAACTCTGTATATATATATTAACGTTTATATTTTATCTTTGCAAGCAATTTCATGATTCTAAGCTTTTAAAGACAAATAAAAACTATGCGAAAGTCTAATAATTTCTAACGCATAGTTTCTAAGTCAAATATTTATTTTGTAAAATGTTCTTTTATATCTTGCATATCTTGTACGATTTCAAGTGTTCCAAGATAATTATTATCTTTATCTCTTACTGCAAGATAATTTACAAGAACGCTATGTCCTTTCTTTTCCATCCATACAGGAAATGAATCTTTCTCTCCACTTCTAAAACTATCTATAATTTGATGAACCATTGGTTCAATCTTAGGAGAATGACAAGAGAATACTTTTCTATCAATTGCAGTGCTAGGACGATTGAATATTTTATCTCCTTCATTAAAGAATCTATTGATATCATCCTTATCAACGAAACTAATCTCAAGTGGTAGTGTATTTAGTAAAGCTGTAAGCTCAGATACTTTAAGGTGTCCACCTGGCATTACTACTTCACCTTCCACACTTTCTTTTTCTTTTGATTTATAATTTTCTGCAAGATCCCATCTTTCATTTTCTACACCAAAGGATTCTTTGTAACCTTTTAAATCTTTGTAAATCAAAATCCACTCTTCTTCACTAAAGTTAACAGAACATATAGGAAAAAGAATAGCTTCTTCTTTATAGATCATCTCTTTTGCTCTTTTTAAAACTTTGTCTAACTCTTCTTTGAAATTCTCATCATAAATTTTACTTTTTCTTAATAAGCTAATACTATCTCTAATCTCATCATCAACTGTCCACATAACATCTGATGGTCCAGAAATTCCATATTTTACTTTTAGAATTGGATATAAAAGACCTCCCTTTTTTGCATAATGAGTTGATATATCCTCTATCTTTTTGAAAATCTCATCTGTATCTAAATCTTCTAAATTATCTAATATCTTAGAAAGCTCATCATTTTCTCTTGTTAATGTATATATTGGATGCCCTACGGTATTTTTTAGTCTTTCGTACTTTTCGTCTGAAGTCTTTTTGAAGGCTTCCTTTTCCTCTTCTATGAGATTTCTCATTTCTATATCTCTTTCATTTGTAGTCATTCCATGAAATAAAGCTGAATGCACATCACATAACTTTTGTACTTCATTAAGTGGAGTGCCTTCTTTTAGAAGTTCTTGTTCTGCATTTACAATTTCTTTTGAGTCAACCGACTTGAAATTTTCTACGAAGTCTTTGCGTACAGATTCTAGATCTTCTCCATCACTTAGACGTTTAAGATAAGATTTTAATTTATCTGTAGAAGTTTTATTACTAATTTTTACTAATTTTTTATCCTCTTTTTCTTTTGTATCGATATTATATCCTTTAACTGAAAATCCGTTATCTTTAAGTGTTTCTATTACTTTATCCATTGGTATCTTTTTTACTTTGGATGCCTTTGGCAAAGTTACAAGTTTTGCCATTGAATTTAGCATTGACTTTTTCTTTAATTCGCTAAATCCCAAATCATATAAGATGTCTTTTAACCTAGGATATTCATTTACAAGATTATAAACTGTCTTTGTAAGATCTATACTTTGTTCCATATAATTCTCCTTTTATAAAATATTCTATCTTTAATTATTGGTGTATTTCTACAATCTATCTAATTTGTACTATTTTAGTATGATTTAATTATAAGATAGTTTTTGATAATTATCTGTATCCTAGGTTACAAATATAAACTTTTTGATAAAATCTCTATACAAAAAATACTGATCCAAATTGGAAAACCAATCTAGATCAGTATAAAGTATTTTTTAATATATTAATTAAAAGATAAAGTTCCTTCTTCACCTTTCATTGAATATTTTCTAATATTCATATCTATAATTTTAAGTAAAACTATATTTTCATTATCAGGGCTCTTATAAGCTTGTTCAAGTATTGGCAATATTGAGAAAGCTTTTTTGTTAAGTTCAACATCTTCTACAAACTCTACTTTTCCTTCAATTCTTATCCAATGATTGTCTTTGTTAGGAAAAGAGCATATTTCTACATTATTGTTTTTGACAAGTTCTTGGTATACATTTTTTCTCTTATCTGTTAAAAAATATAAATTTCCATTATCCTCCATTTTAAAACCCAAAAAACGAACTCTTGGTTTATCCTCTTTCAAAGTTGCAAATGCTGCTGGAGCTTGTCCTAAAAATTCCATTACTTCATTCATTATTGAATTCTCCCTTCTTTAGAATTTATATAATAATTATCCTATAAAGTCTTGTTTTTACTAGTATTTAGTTTTTAGAATTTAATTTGAGCACCTTATCTAAAATATCTCCGATATCTTCATTAATACAAATACTTCTATTCTCAATTTCTCTTGGACAGAGAGCTTCATTATAATTTATACAAATATAACTAGCGTTTTTATTTTCTAAAGTCATTTGCCAAAATGGATATTTGATTATAACAGGGGTATTTTTCCCAACACCTAACTCAAGATACACCACTTTATCATCTTTGTGTTTTGTAAGAAAATCATAGTATCTATAAGATGCCTCATTCCAACCGTCATCTTCCACAAAATCCTCATCTTCTCTAAGATTTAATCTTACATTAGAATTATCATCTGGGCATCTTGGAATCATATCGCTTGGAATTTCCATAAGTATATTTTTGTCATCTGCTACATTAAATTCACCATTAGAATCTTTTACAAATCCTTGTGCCTTCATAGCTTCCATTACCCATTTCTCGTTGTCATAGGTCTTTTTTAATGAAGGATTTACACTTTGGAAAAGTCCATAATCTCCTTGAGTATAGAATATCCTATTTTTATCAAATCCTGCCATTTGGAATCTATGATCGACATTAGTGGTTATAACAAAATAATCCTTATCTTCTACGATCGAAAATAGATTTTCATAGACTGGTTTGGGAGATTTTACATATCTATTAAAATAAATATGTCTTGCCCACCATGCCCATTTTATCTCACTTTTGGGAAAATTATAGAATCCGCCGGCATATATATTATTTATTCCATATTTTTCTTTGAAATCGAAAAAGTACCTATCAAATCTTTCTCCATCATACACAAGTCCTGCAGAAGTTGATAAGCCAGATCCTCCACCTATTACAATGGCATCTGCATTTTCTATTCTTTTTTTAAGTAATTTTATCTTATCTTGTTGTGAATAATCATTACCGCTTACTAATTTTGAAAATTCACTTAGTGAATTGATACCATTTTTAATGGTTTGTCTGTATCCGTCTTTATTATAGTAATATTTCTTCATAATATCTTCTATCTTTGTCGCTAAATACATTGAAAATTATTCTATCCATAGCATTTGGATTGTTGGAATTCCATTTCTTAACAGTTTCTGTTGCAATTTCTGCTGCTCTTTTATTAGGAAAATTAAATACACCTGTTGATATGCAACAGAAAGCTACGCTTTTTATTGAATTTTCTAAGCACATATCAAGTATATTCCTATAGCAATTTGCTAGGTCATCTTCTAAGCTTTCGGTAAGTTTGCTACCTACAATTGGCCCTACTACATGAATTACCTTATCTGCTGGAAGATTGTAAGCATCTGTAAGCATAGGAACTGATGTAGGCTGTCTGTAGTCATCGCCGTACTTTTCTCTAAGCTTTTCCATATTATCGTTGCATTCTTGTCTAAGCTGTATACCTGCAAAAGTATGGATTTGGTTATCAATACAAATATGCATTGGAACAAAGCAACCAAGCATCATCGAATTTGCAGCATTTACAATAGCTCCTACTTTAAGTCTTGTTATATCTCCTTGCCAGATAGATATGTTGTCTTTAATAACTGGAATATCAGAAAGCTCTACAATTCCCTTTTCTCTAGCTATTTCTTTTAAGTATTCATCTTGAACTTCTATGACTTCATCTTTCATTTTCTTTGGCAATCTAATATTCATAAGAGAGCGCAAGATTCTTTTTTTATCTTCTATGCTACTGGGATTTTCAATATCTTTGTAACTATCGGAATCAGCTATGAATTCATCTACAAGATAATTTAGTCTATCTATTTGTTTGTTATCCATTTCTACCTTCTTTCTACTGCATTATATGGACATACATCCATACAGTTTCCGCAATTTAGACAATGATTGTTTTCTATAACGAATGGAACTTGTTCTTCTTCGATACATTTTTGTGGACAAACCTCAACACATTTGCCACATCCTATACAATTTTCATTTATATAATACCCAGATTCCTTCTTTATAATATCTCCAAATACAAAAGTCGCTCTTTCTATAGGCTTTTTGGATAAGTCAAACCACTCACCTTGTCCTTCATATATTTGAAATACCGTTAATTGAGCTCTTGACTTTTCTGTTGGATAGATCGAATTCATATAGGAATTTTTCTCAAATAAATATGGAATCTTCTCATTGCCAATTTCTCTAACCTTGCCTTTTAAAGATATAGCTACACTTGATAGAGTATCTTCTCCTTTTATTGCAGTAAAAGCTAAGAATTCTTTGTCCTTTAATCTATCGTAGAATCCCTTGCCCTTTGCAGTTAGAAAATACAAACTCTCATCATCAAAATCCATAATATCAATTGCAGAAGTTACAGGAAGTCCTTCTTTATCAACGGTTGCAACAATAACAGTATGAATTTCATCAACTATGTACTTTAAATAATCTCTTGTATCCATTTTCACCACCCTTTATATTTCTATACTATTGTTATATTTGAATTTTACCCAATACATAAAATTTTACATAAACATAAGCATTATACCTATATAATCTTTTGTTAATTCTAAAGAAAAATTTATTTTTTGTTTAACAAATTTAGTTTAGGGTAAAACTAATATGTAACTAGTTAAGTTATATATGTAAAAAGAAACACACGAATTTTAAATAAACAAAAAATTAAAGAAAAGAGGTTATTATGAAAATTACAGCAGCTAAAGCATTACTAAAAGAATTGAAGCTTTGGGGAGTAAATCATATATATGGAATCCCTGGTTCATCATTAAATGGAATGATGAATGCGCTTAGAGATGAAGATAATAACGGAGTTAAATATATTCAAGTAAGACATGAATCTGCAGGATCTATGGCAGCATCAGCAGAATACAAGCTTACAGGCAAAATCGGAGTAGCCTTTGGATCAGGTGGACCTGGATCAACTAATTTGACAAATGGACTTTTTGATGCATTGATGGATGGATCGCCAATGCTTGCAATTGTTGCTCAATCTGATTCATCTAATCAGAACACTCACGCTTTCCAAGAAACAGAGATGTTGCCATTTTTTGAAAATGTATCTGTATATAATGGAAAAGCAATGAATGCTAATCAAATTCCATACATGGTAAATGATGCAATAAGAACAGCTTTTGAAAGAAAAGGACCTGCAGTTCTTATACTTCATAATGATTTTATGGAAGAAGAGATTGAATATGAACCATCTAAAGGAGCTACTAAAGAAATTCCTGGAGCTAAACATTACGAAATTGACAAAGAAATGGTAAATTCAATAGCAAATGAAATCAAAGATGCTCAAAGACCAATCTTATATTTAGGACTTGGAGTAAAAGATTATATGGATTTAGCAGTAGAGGTTTCTGAGAAATTCAACTTACCAGTAGTAACTTCTGCACCTTCTATAGGATTATCATTCCCTGCAAATCACAAGAATTTCATGGGAGCATTTGGTAGATTGGGAACAAAGCCTGCAAATGAAATGATATTTAGTTCAGATCTTATCGTATTTATAGGATCTTCACATCCATTTGCTAGATTCTGGCCACAATCAACTAAAGTTATACAAATAAATAACAGCTTTAGGGAAATCGGCAGACAATTAAAAGCTTATAAATCATTAGTTGCAGATTCTGGAGACTTCCTTAAATCACTCTTAGATACTGGATTAAGTAGGAATGAAGACTCATTTATAAAAGCTGCGAGAAAAGATATGGAAAATTGGAATAAATATCTTGAAAAACAAGCTAATAGAGAATCTGATGTAATATATTATGAATCAGTTATAAGAAAAATCAAAGAATATTCTACAGATGATGCAGTATATGCATTTGGTGTTGGCAACAACAAGGCACATTCTATAAGAATCCTTCCATTATATGGGAAACACAAATTTACAATGTCTAGCTGGTTTGCTACATTAGGATATTCTACTCCAGCAGCTATAGGAGCTTATCTACAATATCCTGATAGACAAATATGGTCAATCGTAGGAGATGGCGGATTTGCAATGAATAACCAAGAAATTCTAACTCAAGCAAAATACAAGATGCCAATAATAAATGTTGTAATAACAGATATGAGTCTAGGCTTTATAAAGCATTCTCAATTACAAAATTTCAATGATGATTTTGGAGTTGATATTCAATATGCCAACTGGGCAAAAGTTGGAGAAGGCTTAGGAGCTATAGGATTTAATGTAAATAACAAAAAAGAACTTGATGATGCATTCAAAGAAGCTATTAGATTGAATAAACAAGGAAATGACAAGCCAATATTAATAGATGCACATGTTGTATACGAAGATCCACTAGATACAGCAGCTATGAAAATCAATCCAGATAACTTCTCAAAAGAAGAAATCAATGAATATCTAAAAGAAAATGATTTAGAAGATCAACCAATACTTAAAGATTTGATAGATGAAGAAAATAAATAATATAGTTTAAGCATAGGAATATCCTATGCTTATTCTATTATTATAGAATTTTACTTTATAATTAAGGTTTCTATGTTTTGGATATTTTTTAATTTTCTGATATAATTATTCTAATAATAAAAAATAATTGTAATGAAAGGACGGCAAATATGAGTTATATACCAAGCTATGATAAGGCACTAGAAATTCTTAAAAAATATAACAGCGAACCATTTCACATAAAGCATGGAAAGACAGTTGGAGCTGTTATGGGATATTTCGCAGACAAATATGATCCAGAAAACAAAGATTTCTGGGAAGTTGTAGGACTATTGCATGATCTTGATTTTGAATTATATCCAAATGAGCATTGCGTAAAACAAGTAGAAATTATGAAAGATGAAGATCTTGACGATAGAATAATATATTCTACAACTTCGCATGGATACGGACTTACAGGATCTAGTGCAAAACCAGAACATATAATGGAAAAAATCTTATTTACAGTTGATGAGCTAACAGGTATTATTGGAGCTGCCGCTTTGATGAGACCTTCTAAATCAGTACAAGATATGAAGCTAAAATCAGTAAAAAAGAAATTTAAAGACAAGAAATTTGCCGAAGGATGTAGCAGAGATGTCATAAGAGAAGGTACCGAAATGCTTGACTGGGACTTGGACTTTCTTTTTACACAAACACTTAATGCAATGAAAGCTACAGAAGATAAGTACAGTTAAGATAAAAACCTGTTGATAAATCAACAGGTTTTATTTTTCTTATTTATTAGATGTCAATAATCTCATTAGAAAGTAGAATTTGAGAAGGTAGATAAAATACCCATATAAGATCTCTAAATACACTTGAAATTACACTAGATTCAATATTTGCTATTCCAACAGATAAATCACATGCACAAAAAAGAATATATGCTAATATAAGCTTTTTGTCCTTAGAATTAAAAGCTTCTATTGTATTAAGAAATAAAAACAAAGCATAAGTTAAAGACAAAGCAATAAGTTTTGATTCAAATATTATTGTTATAAAATAAACTCCAATCGCTAAAATCAAAGCATAATAAGGAAATTTCTTATTATTTATTCTGTTCCTTTCGATATATCGCATTAGATGAACTACAATAAAAAATAAAACTCCCAATTCATAATAATTTGTAAAAAGCAAAAGATAATCCGTTAAAATAGTACAAGCCGCCGCCATTTTCCACAAAGTCATTCCAGCTTTTCCATAAAATAGCTGAGCCAAAAATATAAGGACAATCGAAGAGAACTTGAGTAAAGATGATATATTCCCATAACCTTTAAAGGAAAAATCCAATATAATAAAAGAAAAATAAATTAATCCTATAATAATATAGATTAACTTCAAATATAGATTTTTGTTAAAGATAAACGAAGCTCTTTTCATTGATTCTTCTTTCTCGTAATTGTTAATAATATATGATTAGATGTTTTCCCTTAAGAAATCTTTTGCATCTTTTACACCAAGATTATAGAGTTTCTCTAATTTTTCGGGATCTTTCTCAGTTCTTTTGACATCAGGCTTTTCTGATGGTCTTATGACTTTTATAATTTTCTTTTCTTCTAATTCTTCTAATCTTTTGATTTGATTATTATACATATTATGTCTATCTAACATTCTATAGGAAAGATTAGGATATTTCTTTTTGTATTTTATATTTGTAAGAGTTTTTGATATAGGTTCTTTTACATAATCCTTCTGCCTTGTAAGCACTACAATAAGCTCATCATAGCCTTTCTCTAACATAAAATCATAAGGAATGCTATCAGTAACAGCTCCATCTAAATAAAGCTTATTATCAATTTCTACAGGTCTTGCAAAAAACGGCATCGATCCAGAAGCCCTTATCTCATCCATTTGATCAAAGGCACTTTTAATTACATGGTATTCTGGCTTACCAGTATTTATATTAGTTAAAACAGCATAGAAAACAGTATCTGATTTCTTAAAAGTCTCATCATCAAATACATCAAGTTTTCTTGGAACTCTTTCATAAGCATATTCTGTATCTATCAAATTTCCAGTCTTAATCCATGGAATAATTCCCATATAATTTCTATCGCTATTGTATTTCTTGCTATACCTAAGAACTCTTCCCTTTTGCTTAGATACAAAATTAACTCCAAATATTGCTCCAGCAGAAACTCCAACTATCCCATCAAATTCCAGTCCATTGTCTAAGAACACATCAAGGACACCTGCTGTATAGAGTCCACGCATAGCTCCACCTTCTAATACTAATCCTCTTTTCATTTATATCACCTACTAATCTCTTCTTATTAATATCTATTATAACTTTCTTTTTCAAAAAATTAAATAAAACATAAATCCATAATTAATTGTTTTGTATTATTTAATATATTAATTAAATATATTTTTCATGACAAATTTCTTTAACAAAAAGGAGTCATATAGACTCCTTTAGATATCAATGTTCTTTTATTATTTTCGTTGCTATTTCAAGCATTTTGATAGCAGTATTGAAATTTTCTCCTATCAAATCATAAATAGCATCTTGTGACAAAACTCCACACTTTATGTCCTTATCTATAAGATTATTATTAGATCTATCATAATCTATTTGAAACTGTTCACTATGATAATAATCAACTGATTTTTTATAGGACTTTTGACTACTCAAAAACTCATCCAACGCCTTGTTAAGATTATCAGTTATTTTTTTGTGATTATCCAAAATATTTTCCATTTCAATTATATTTTTGTAATCTTGCATATTCTCTCCTTAGAAATTTCAATTAGAATGATTTTTCATTTATTTCTGTTGTATAACAAAGCATAGATAGCTTTAACATTGTAAAAGATTATTTGTTTTTGTCACTTTTTATAGTCTTTTCTATTACTTGATTTAAAAGCCTTGCAGAATCTTGCATTCTCTCATTTTCTGTATCAGTCAAAGGAACTTCTATTACCCATTTTATTCCATCTTTATTGATTATTGCAGGTGCACCGATAAATATGTCCTTTAATCCATATTCACCATCCAAATAAGAAGAAACTGGATATATTGAATTCTCATCATTTAAAATCGCCTTAGTGAGCATTGCAAGTGCCATAGCAATACCATAGAAGGTTGCTCCCTTTTTCTCAATTATCTCATAGGCAGCGTTTTTTACTTTATCAAAAGTTTCAAGTAGAGCATTCTCATCTGTTTCATTGTTCTTTACCCATTCATACAATGGCAATCCGCCAATATTTGTGTGTGACCATACTGGAAATTCTGTATCTCCATGCTCTCCCAATATATACGCATTTACAGATCTTGGATCTACACCAACTAGATTTGCTATTTCCTTTTTAAATCTTGATGAATCAAGTGTAGTACCAGATCCAATTACCTTATTAGAAGGAAATCCTGAATATTTCCAAGTTGCATAAGTTAATATATCCACAGGATTTGAAGCAACTAAGAATATTCCATCAAAACCAGAATCTACGATTTTTCCAACCATATCCTTAAATATTTTTAGGTTCTTATCCACTAAATCAAGTCTTGTCTCACCACTTTTTTGTGGAGATCCAGCTGTAATTACAACAACTTTTGCATCTTTGCAATCATCATAAGTTGCCTTGTAGATATCTTTTGGATTAGAAAAACTCAAAGCATCTGATAAGTCCATGGAATCCCCTTCGGCCTTATTTTCATTTAAATCTATTATTCCAAGCTCTCTACCTATGCCAAGTATTGTACAAGCATAAGCAAAGCTCGATCCTACAGCGCCATCGCCTACTAAAATCACTTTATTATCTTTCATTATATCCTCCTAAAAAATTAAATACTTTAATTCCTACTAAATTACTCTTATATATTTATTATACCATCAGGAAGATAAATTTTTAATTATAAAAGAAATAAAATTAAGTTGTATTTCTTCCATTATTAGAAATTAACTTATCAATTGATTTGTTTTTTACAAAAAGTGATGCAAAATACTGCACCACTCATATTTTATATAGTAAGCCTATCATTTATCTTATTAATCGTTGAAATTATGTCTTTTGCTATATTCATATTATTATCAAATAATTTTATTATTCCACCCTTTTTATTAAATGGATTTTTTGTAAGAACTTCTTTTTGGATAGAACCATTTTTTACAATATAATCAATAATGTTATTTACAAAATTTATCTGATCTGAGTTTAGACTTTCATCTGTTAGAAATCTAGAGAACTCTTTCTTTGCAGCTTGTCTATCCATTCCTATTATCTCTGATACCAATTTCAAAAGAGGCTTATCCCCATAGGCTTTTGTGTAAGTAGTCCTATCTCCCAACTCTTCAAATAAAATTTTCTCAAAATATTTGATGTCATTTTCTGTTAGTTTTTCGTTATTTCTAAGCTTATATATTGATAAATTATCTTTGTATTTTCTAAAGTATGATTGAACTCTCTCCTTGTAATTATCTAAGTCATTTACATTATATATAGGAGATGATTCCTTAACAGATACAACTTCATCACTAAAATCCGTATAATAAATAGCTTGCTTTTTCCTATCTATTAGTTTAATCAAATCTCTTAGAACAACTCTTACCTTTTCAAATTCAAATACATCAGCTCTTTGCCAGAAATCTTCTTCTTGAATCTTTTCAAGCAAATCTTTGTTTTTCCTAACTTCATCTATAGAATATTTACCAGAAAGTTCCTTTGCAGTTTTTATAAGCCTCGTATTTGAATTATAATTAGTTCTTTTTTCGAGATAAGCTAACTGTATAGTATACATCAAATAATCAAAAGTCTTTGCAAGCTCATCTTCATCTGTTGATAATATCAAAGGAGATATTTCGTTTTTAAGATTAGTAATATCTATCTCTTCTATATCTTTGAAAACTTCCTTATCTGAATATTTATCAATACAATGAATTCTCATTCTTGCATTAAATCTGTCTTTATTTATCGCCTTTATAGAAAATAGCACATTATCTACTAGTTCATTTCTGTATTTTATATAGTTGTCTTTACTATAGTCTGGATGCTGCAATATCTTAATTAAATCTATTTTTATATCGAATATCTTTTCTGTTATAGATTTTTGAAAACTACCATTAGTTTCTTTGCCATTTACTTCAAAAAATTCAAAATTATAATAATAATCAAAAATCAAGAATTTATCTTTATCAATTCCAGGCCCATACAAATCCTCACAAAGTCTAGTACCTCTACCTATCATCTGCCAAAACTTAGCTTTTGATCTAACTTTCTTGAAAAAAACTAGATTTACAAGTTCGGGAATATCTATTCCAGTATCTAGCATGTCAACAGATACAGCTATTTGTGGATAAGAATTCTTATCTTTAAATTTATCTATAGGATCATCAACATAGCTTATATCATGATATATAGCTTTCGCAAACTCTCCCTTATACTCTGGATAAAGCTCATTAAATATCTCAACTATAGCTTCTGCATGCTTTATATTAGCTGCAAATATTATGGTCTTACCTAATTTATCTCCATTTCCAACCTTTAATCCCTTTTCCATAAGGTCATTTATAACTATCTCTATAGTCTGTTTATTAAAAAGAATATTATTAATCTTTTCTTTTGGAATATCATCAATAGATAAAAAAGTACTTTCGAATTCTTCCTTTTCCTCTTCAGATAAGTCTTTGTATCTTATTCCTTCTTTCATTATCTTGGTCTAAGAGACTTTAGCTAATTCATAATTAACAAGATAGCCATCTTTGATAGCATCACTTAGATCATAAGCAAAAGTAGGATTGCCATCTTCAAGATCAAAGACTCTATAAGTGTTCCTATCGATTTCATTTACAGGAGTTGCAGTAAGCCCCAATAACTTCGCATCGAAATAATCAAATATATCCTTGTATTTCTTATAAATTGATCTATGACTTTCATCAAGAATAATCAAATCGAAATGCCCTACAGTAAATATTCTTTCACCGTCTGCACCTCTTTTATTATCAATAGCATTCATCATTGTTGGATATGTAGAAAATACCATTCTGCTATTTATATCATCCTTATTATCCAAAAGATTACACAAAGAAAGATCTGGCAAATACTCAGCAAAGCTATTCTTAGCTTGTTTAACTAGAACCGTTCTATCTGCTAAGAACAAGATGTTTTTGACCCAGTTATTCTTTATCAAAATATCTACAATAGAAGCTGCAGTCCTTGTCTTGCCACTTCCAGTAGCCATTACTAAAAGAGCCTTCATTCTGCCCTCATTAAAACTTTCTAAGGTTCTTGTTATGGCCGCTTTCTGATAAACCCTGTTGGTTATATTATCATTAATTAAAGAATTTTCTAGGCTTGTCTTATTTTCATTAATGAATTTTAAAGATTCAAGATCATCCTTGCTATAAATTCCAGATATCTTTCTTTCAGGATAGTTCTTATCATCCCAAATATAATAATCAATTCCATTGGTATAAAATATTATAGGTCTAACACCTGTTTCGATTTCCAATGCGTCAGCATACAATTGAGCTTGCACTTTACCAAGCTTAGGACTCTCGCTTGTCCTTTTTGCTTCAACAAGACCAAGAGGCTTACCATTGTCCCCATATAAGACATAATCTACATATCCTATTCCAGAGGAATTTTTCATATTAGAAACCTTGACCTCTTCTAAGCAATTCTTGCCAAATTCCCATCCATTTAATTCTAAGTCAAGATCTATGTAGGCCTTTCTAGTATCTTTCTCATTTAATGAATCAGCCTTATAAGTTCTAGTCTTTTCGTTATCCTTTCTTATCTTTTCATTTTCTTTTCTTAGCTTCTCATTCTCTTTGATTAGATCTTCAAGGCTTTTTTTGTTTACAGAAAGCATTTTTTTAAGTTTCTTTTTCTCTTGTTCGCTCTTTCTTAGACTATTATTATATCCTAGAATACTTTCGTCAAAAGTTCTCTCTTCATAATCTATTGAATAGCAATAATCTATAAAATGAGTGAAATTAAAAAGATTTCTTATAGAAAGGATAGCTTGATTTCTACTAACTTGCATATCAGTATGAGTTGCTTTGTTACCTAGTCTTCTTGTATAATCGATAGCTCTATACAAGTCATCGCCAACTATACTCCTAAAATCATAACTATTTATAAGAGCTGCAAAGTTGTCATCATAAGGATGTCTTAGGGCATCATCATTAGCATATAGCCATCTTACAGCAAGCTCCATTGCCTTTCTTGCACCTGTTGCAGCAAATGGATATGAAACATTCATTAAGTTTTCTGCATCAATACAAGAATCTACAAATGAATTGTATTTGTCTTCTTTTTTTAAATATGAAAAGTTAGAATCCATACCTTCCTCCTAAGAAAAAATCTCTCCTCTAAAAGCCCTGTCCATAATTGACTTGTAATTTTCTTCTAATAATTTCAAAGATTTATTTAATATTTCTTTCTCTCTTTCGATTAGCTCAACTTTATCAGCAAATTCATTTTGTAGTGAGATTGGTGGGATTGGAATTTCTATATTTTGTAATTCCTGAGCATTTATATTTGCCATACCTACTATATTTTTTGCCATATTTAATAAAGTTAATTTCCCAAATTTTGAATTTAGATATGCAGATATATACTCAGTATTACCATTTTTATTTGGAATTAATTTTATTAAATATCCTGCAAAAGCCATAGGATATTTTTCTCTATATATTGCAGTTTTACCAACTAACTCTTTACTATTAGTCCTATTAAAAAGTAGATCTCCACTTTCTACAAGAAATTTTTCTTTTTCATTCTCATCTAAATCAATGTATTTCATATCACTTAAATTCCAATTTCCATTGTAAGTAATATTCCCCATACGTAATATTGGATATTCTCCTTTATCTGATGCTTTTTTACTAGTCCCATATTGTGTTTTTTGAGTTAGATCACGAATCGTACCTTTTTTCCAGCCTTTATCTTCTATAACTGGATCTCCAAACATATCATAGAAAATAGATTCTGTAAGCTTATCTAAAGCCTCTATTTGTTCTTTTCTTTTATCAATAAGACCTTGAGCCTTATCCAAAACTTCAACTATTTTCTTTTGAATCTCCATAGAAGGAACTGGAATTTTAGCTTTCTGTAAATGTTCTAATTTTATATATTTAATTACTCCACCAATAGATAATTGTCTTAACCTTTCCATATATGTATTCATAAAATAGTATAGATACATTGTATTTAAAAAGTATTTATCTTTTGATTCTATGATATATGTTCTTTGATATGCATTAAATTTCCCAGAATAATATTTTACATTGAGATTTCCATTTCCAGCTATTAGAATACATTCTTTATCATATTTATAATTATCAATTCTTGATATTTCATCTGCACATGTAAAAAATGGATATTTCCCATCATCAACAGCAGCATTTGCATTAAGTTTTCCTGTTTCTATATTAGAAAGTTCTCCTAATTCAATCCACTCCATCTATTTCACCAACTTATCTATTTCATTAAGTCCTGTTTGTATTTCATCTTCTAGTTTTCTTATTTTCTCAATTATTGCTTTGGGGTCTTCATATTCTACCTTGTCATAGACTATTTCCTTATACCTATTGATTGATAGGTCGTATCCATTTTCTCTTATCTCTTCTACATCAACCATAAAGGACTTATCTGTTCTTTTTCTATCATTTTCTTTTTCTATATTATTATATCTTTCTATAATATCAGGTATATCATTTTCTTCTATTTCTTCTCTCTTATCATCAAGTGATAGTCCATCCGCTTGCATATCATAGAACCATACCTTATCAGTTCCTCCAATTCCTGTCTTTGTAAATAAAAGTATGGCAGTAGAAACTCCCGTATATGGCTTAAATACTCCTGAAGGCATAGAGATTACTCCTTGAAGCTTTGTTGTTATCTATAAGTTCTTTTCTTAAAGACTTGTGGGCATTGCTTGCTCCAAATAATACTCCATCTGGGACTATAACTGCAGCTCTTCCACCACTTTTTAGAAGATTTAGCATCAATGCCACAAACAAAAGCTCGGTCTTTTTGGTATTAGTTATTCTTGTAAGATCATCGGCTGTCGTTTCCTTATCAAGCGTTCCTTTAAAAGGTGGATTGGCTAGGACAAGAGTATATTTTTCTCTTTCTTTATTTGAATTTGATAGGGAATCCATATATCTTATTTGAGGATTTTCTACATCATGAAGTATCATATTCATTGTTGAAATTCTAAGCATCGTAGATTCTGTATCATTTCCATTAAACATATCATTATTGAAATGATTTTTGAAATCTTCTGAAGTTAGCAATTCATTCTCGTAGTGTTTTTCAAGATATTCTACTACAGAAATTAGAAATCCTGCAGTTCCAACTGCTGGATCTATCACGATGTCATTAGGATTTGGCTTAACTAATTTTACCATCATATCTATAATATGTCTTGGTGTTCTAAACTGTCCATTGGTTCCTGCTGTTGTAAGCTTACTTAGCATGTACTCGTACAAATCTCCCAAGTCCTTTAGTGGAAGGTCTTCCATCAATTGGTCTATGTTTGTTACAACAATTTCAAGAAGTCTTGGAGTTGGAATTACAAAATTTGCATCTTTCATAAATATTGAAAACGAAGAATTATCATTATTGCTAAGATTCTTTATAAAAGGAAACACCTTGGTTGACATTATTTCAAACATTTTCTTGGAATCAAAGTGCTTGAAATTAGACCATCTGAGCTCTTCATTGTCCTTATCAAATATAATCTTGGGTTCTATACCCAAAAGCTCTGCTTCCTTTTCTGATCTTAGTTGCTTATCATCAAGGGATTTTATAAAGATAAGGTAGGTAAATTGCTCTATTACCGTTAGTGGATTGGTTATCCCACCAGTCCAGAAATTCTCCCAAATCTTATCAACCCTGTTTTTTAATTCTCCTGTTATCATATGTAATTCTCCTTTATTTTAATTCTTTAACATTTCTTATTAAAATCATCTATAATTATATCAATTATTCCATAAAAGAATTCATTATCTTTCTTATATAGCAATTAAACATATCTATTCCTTTATTAGAATCTAGTTTGCCTGAATCTATTCTTCTAAGGATTCCCTCATAGGTAAATACCAATATATTATTGATATCGTATGCATCACTTTCTTTTATGTATCCATCTTTTACGCAGTCGTTTAGTATATAGATATTTCTTGTAAAAATCTCACTTGAATTTAGCATATCTATTATATGTGGTGTGTATTTGTCTTCATCTAGCTCAAGTGGAAAGATTCTATAGTATTGTTCGATATAGTATTCTATTTGATTATCCAAATTAGAAAAGAATAATTTCATGTATGGTTTTGTATTGGTATATGAATATTTTATAAAGCAATCCCACACTGCATAGAATATCTCTAATGAATTGTTTTTGCCTTCTATAGCTTCTGGAAGTGCTTTTATGTAATCTGACAATTCATCCATTAATGAAAAGACTAATAAATGTTCTAGATTTACAAAGTAATTATAAATAGTTGCACTATTCATTGAGCTGCATTTGGCAACCTTTCTTATAGTTACTGCTTCTATTCCTTCTTCTCTTATTATTTTTTTAGTACAATCCATAAATTGAACTATCATTAATTTTTTATGTCTAGTAAGTTTTGTTTTATCATTATAACTCATAAAGTCCTCCATAATTGACAACTTAATAGAATTATATCACTTTTCTAATTATTACATAAATTAATACGCTTTTGTGAATGAAAATATATAATCCATACTCTAAAAAGAGCATTATGAATACTTAATTTAAGATAGATCTAGTTATTATTTGCATACTTTTTTTATTTATCAAATGATTAAAATTTTGTTAATACTGTTACAAAATATTACAATTTGGCCATTTTGTTGAATTATGTTTTTTCTTGTTTTATAATTGTTAATGACTTTAGGAGATAGATTTATGAATGGAAAAAGAAAAATCAGAAGAAGAAATCTTAACTATATAACTATTTTAAGAGGAATAGCAACTTTGGGCATTACCTTTTTCCACCTCTTTCCCCAAAGAATAAAAGGTGGTTTCTTGGGAGTTGTGATGTTCTTTTTGATGTCTGGCTTTTTGATGACAAGAAACTTGGATAACAAATCCAATCTTAATAGCAAAGAAGAACTCAAGAATAGCCTAATTTCTAGATTTAGTAAGCTTTTGCCTCCTCTATATACCGTCATGGTTATAGGTCTATTGGTGTCTTTTATTTTTTACAAGGATATTTTTACAGATTCTATCAAATCAGCATTCCCGGTTGCCTTTGGATACCAGAATATCTCTCAAATAGTTTCTGGTGGATCCTATTTCCAAAGAAATGGTAATTTCTCGATATTTACTCATCTTTGGTATATATCCTTGCAAATTCAATATATATTTATTTTTTACGTTCTTAACTTTTTAATAAATAGATATGATTTGCAAAAATTTAGGAAAAAAATTTTTGCAGGTCTTACAATTATATCTTTTGTAATTATGTATATCTTAGCTATTAGAAAAGCAAATATAACTAGGATTTACTATGGTCCAGATAGCAGAATGTCTGCTCTATTTTTGGGAGGACTATTGTATTTGGAAAGTGAAAGATTTGAGAACTATTTAAAGAAATTTACTGAGAAGACCCAAAAAATCGGCTTTTTAATAATCTTAGTTCTTTCTATTATCCCTTTCTTCTTTGTAGAAGGAGAATCATATTTTACCTATAGATTATTTATGGTATTTTATACTTTGCTAGTGGGATTTTTGGTATTATCCTTATATATTTATGAGAAGAATCTGATTCTAGGACATGGCAGAGTAAGAAGAAAAATCGGTCCTGTAGGAACCATTCTTTATTACTTGGGATCTAGGTCATATCATATATATCTATGGCAATATATGCTTGAAATATTCTTTGCCTATGCTCTTGCAACGGGTACCGGATCAAAGATTGGATTTTTCTTATTGGAGATGATTTTGCTTATAGTTATAAGTGAAATAAGCTATAATATTTTTAAAATCAAATTCAAAAAACGGCCACTTTTGATTATAACTATATTATTTATGGCAGCAATGGTCTTTGCTTCAAGCTTTATCAAAGATTCCAAAGATCAAGATATGAAAAATCTTGAAAAGACATTAAACAAAAATAAGGCTCAAATAGAAGCTGACAACAAAAAGGCCCTTGAATCAAAGAAAAATAAAAAAGAAGAAAATAGAAATGACGAAACTTCTACATCGTCAAATGGAAAAGATTCAAATAAATCCAACAAGGTAAAAAAAGCTAAAGATAAATATGACTTTGATTTTACAACTTCAGAGCTTTCTTATCTGAAGGATTTATCCATAACGGCAGTTAGTGATTCAATACTAATAGATATTAACTCTTATTTAAGAGACTATGTGCCAAATCTTTATCTTGATGGAGAAGTTGGCAGAGATTTGCCTGAAGGGCCAGATGTATTAACCGCTATCAAAAATGACCAAGGACTTGGAAATATTATCCTCATTGTTCTTGGTTCTAATGGCAAGATAGAAGCAGATGATTTATCTCAGATCATGCAGATAGCAGATGGTAGAGAAGTGCTTTTTGTAAATACTTCTCACACTCAGCCTTGGCAAGATTACATCAACGGTCAATTAGCAGATTTCTGTAAAGAAACCGACAATGCTTACTTAGTTGATTGGTATTCTTATGCTAAAGGCAAAAAGGAACTTTTTGCTCAAGATTTAGTCCATCCAAATGTAGAAGGATCTGAATATTATGCGAAAATAGTAATTAGAGCAATTTTAAATACTAGAAATTATTTAAAAAATTAACGAAAAACCGACCTAAGTTTAACACCAAGGTCGGTTTTTATATCAATATTTATTTTCTTATATCTAAAATTATAAGACTTATTCGCTAACTTTTCCTTCTTTTTTCTTTTGTTTATCATTATATACTTTCTTTGATATACCAATTAGTATGGAAATGGCAAATAGTGTCAATAGTCCTATGAAAAGTTTCTGTGCTCCTCCAGTTAAAGTTCCTCCTACATAGGAATAAACTATTGTAGCTGGCAATTGTCCTATTCCTGTAGCTATAAAGAAAGACCAAAATCCCATATTGGTAAGTCCTGCTCCATAACTTACAAAATCAAAAGACACAAATGGAAGTAATCTACATACTAAGATAGCATACTTTCCATATCTTTCAAAAAACACATCAACACTTTCCATTGCTCCCTTACTTGTAAGCTTTTCAATAGGTTCTCTTCCCAAGGCTCTTGCTAAGAAAAAGCATAAGGCAGCTCCTGCCATAGCTGATGACCAAGAAAGCATTGCTCCTTTGACCCAGCCAAATATTACTGCATTAGATAAGGTAATCAAAAATGCTGGAATTGGTGCTACTACTGATTGCAAGACCATAAGTATGAATGATACAATGGCTGCTTGTTTTCCATAAGATCTCAAGTATTTAACAACTTCATTTGCATCTAGCTTTGAAATAGTAGAGAACGCTTCATTTATTTTATCATGGACTGTTGGAACCAAGAAATACACTAATAGAAAGGCTCCTATAATCACAAGTGCTATAATTCTTTCTTTTGATCTCTTCTTCTTTAGTCTAGATATTTCTTCTTTGGATTTCTCTTTTCTTAAGTCACTTAGTTTAACTTCTTTTTCTTTCCTAGCTTTTCTTTCATCTATAGTGTAGAATTTTTGATATTTCTTTTGAGTAGCTACTATATAAATATTTATAATATTAATCAATACTATGACTACTATCGTTGGAATATAGATATTATTTACTGGCCCATCATACATTATAAATTCTTTTACAATATAGATTAGACTTGGGATTTTCCCTCCAATTAATGCAATCAAAAATATCAAGGCTTCTACAATGAAAAATACATATCTATTAATCTTTGTATAGGCTATCGAAAATATCAATCCGCATCCAGTAAGTATATACATTACTAGCTGTTGGCTTACCATCATCTCCAATTTAACATTGAATAATAACAATAAGCAAGCTAATGCTCCAACAGCAATTCCAGTAGTTAGATAATAAAATACTGCTCTTAATTTTTTCACAAATATCACAAACCTATTCAACTAGTGCATAAGTTACTGCTACATAAGTTCCATCTTCAGGAAGTACATCTGCATTTCCTGTAAACTCTACTTCATTTCTTTCTTCTACTGCACCATAAGTATATGCTGCATTTGAAATTATTCCTACAGGACAAGAATCAAGACAAGTTAGACAACCTGTTTTTTTGTCTTTAGCTGTATCAACATTTCCACCAAATCTAAAGTCAATCTCTTTGCCATTGCTATCTTTTATAACTTCATTAATATCATAATCTTTATCAGCACCTTGCCAAGTTACTGTTGCTGTGATTTTGTCTCCTTCAACATTGGTTGTTGTAGCATTATCCATAGTCATATTATCTCCAGCTTTTGCTCCAATTTCAATTAAACCATTGTATAGATCTTCAGGTGTTGCATAAGCTGTAAATATAGACTTTGTTCCATTACTACCGTCTTTGTAGACAGATGCATGTCTAGTATTTTCTGTTAGATACTTTCCATTTACTGATGATAAAACAGTTACTGTCTTAGCTTCTTTGTCAATTTTAATTGGATTATCCAAAGAAACTCCATTAACTTCATCTTTAGCTTCTGTTTGTGTCTCTTCTACAGAAGTTTCTGTTTTATCTACAGAAGAATTGCTAGGATTATCTGTTTTTTGTGAACATCCTGCTAGTCCAACTATTGATAAACATAAAGCTCCTGCTAATAATTTTTTACTTATTTTCATAATAAATCCTCCTAATTTTTATATAGTAATTATAGCACACAATAATATGATTATAAAAGATATAAATATATCAAAAGATATAAATAAAAAAGCTTATAAGATTTATTTCTTATAGGCTTATTATAACTATATATTTTGATTTATGGGGATTTTTAATGTTACAACTGCTCCTTTATGATCCTTCTTATTACTTAGAAGTAATTTTCCATTGTGCAAATTAAGAATTTTATCGGCAATAAATAATCCCATTCCAAAATTAATCGATGAATTTCTGCTATTATCTCCTCTATAAAATTCTTCTGTCGCGTTGACTAGGTCTGTTTTGGAAAATCCTTTACCATTATCCATAACTTTTATTTCCAAGAAATTGTCGTTTTCTATAATTGATAATTCAATATCACTTCCTGCTGGACTATATTCCATAGCATTAGCTAAGACATTACCTATTGCTCTTTCTATTAGATCTAGATCTAGCATAATCTTTTTATTTTCTATATCAATAGTTTTTTTGATTTTGCGATTATTTACAATGCAAATTTCATCTGCAATCTGTGTAATTTCATCTACCAAGACTTTTGAATCTATTTCTTTTAGATTGATCTTTATAAGATCATCTGTCTTATTTACAAGAATTAGAGTTGAGATGTAATCTGTAAGTCTCTTTGAATTTTTAATTATATAATCTACAAGTTGTTCTTGATCTTTATCTAGGTCTGTTTCTTTTAGAAGTTCGGCATTTCCCTGTACTATTGATAGTGGTGTCTTTAGATCATGAGTTAATGCTGAGATTTGGTTTTTTCTATTTTGTGTATTAACCCATTCTTTCTTTAAAGATTCTCCAAGAGCTATTTTCATACTATTAAGCCCATCTAGTACTCTATTAAATTCCTTGATATTTGTGGATTCTATTTTGAAATTCAAGTCTTTTTTTGCAATTTTCTCAGATGCTTTGAGCATTGGCTTTAGATTATTTGAAACCTTGTCTGCCCATAATAAAGTCACTATAAAGATAGCTAATATACAAAAGATTCCAATTATTATCGAAAGAAAGACATTAACACTAGGAAAGTTATCTCTTACCCATTTATTAGAATAATATGGCATAAGGCTATAATTAATAATTACAATTCCATCTCCTCTTGCAATTTCGATATATGATGAAGTCTCAGAATTAAATAATTTGCCATTATGAAATTGTATCGCATTTTCTTGTCTATTCTTATCCATATTGGTATCTAGGATTTTACCATCTTTTTTTAGAAACATATAATAAGTGTTATCTAGAATCAAACTATTATCAAAGCTTTCGCTTTCTGCAATTTCATTTTTGTTTTCAAGAATAAGATTTTCTGTATAATTAGATGGTACTATAAATCCAACTGCAAATAATGACTCATTTACAAATAATGCTATAGAAATAAAGACAATAAGTGCTAGTCCAACGCTTATCAAATATTCGAAAAAAATTAGTTTTAATGATTTTCCTTTTATTTCCATTTATAACCTATACCCCGAACTGTTTCTATTGGTGTTATGCCATATTTCTTAAACTTTGCTCTGATGTTTTTGATATGTTCTGATATTGCTGATGAATCTCCTATTCCATCATATCCAAAAATCAATTCATAGATTTGCTCTCTAGAAAATACTTGCCATTTTCTATGAGCTAAGAGTTCACATATCTCATATTCTGATTTTGTAAGAGGTAGAATTTGATCTTTTACGTATATTTCTTTTGAAGATAGGTCTATTCTTATATCTCCTAGAATTAGACTTGAATGCTTTTCTCTTTTCTCTCGTCTTAGATGTGCATTTACTCTTGCCAATAATTCATTTATTCCAAATGGCTTTGTAATATAATCATCACCGCCACTTATAAGTCCTTCGACTATATCACTTTCCATGCTTTTCGCCGTCAAAAATATAATCGGACAATCCACCGTATTTCTTATTTCTTTGCAAAAGCTTATTCCATCAATTCCTGGCATCATTATGTCAAGTATTATTAGATTATAGCTTGTTAGTTTTGACTTATCAATTTGTAAGGGGTTTTTGTAAGTATCTACTATATATTTTCTTTTTTTAAGAATATTTTTTATCATTACAAGCATATCTTCTTCATCGTCTATAACCAAGATTCTTGTCATTTCCCCTCCTTTTAATCCGTATAAGCTTTGCCATCCCGTTTTTTAAACCACATAAGCGATAATATTAGTAATACAATAATTACAGGAATAGCTATAATAGCCCATTTGATAAATTCTTCTTTCGTTAATATTCTATTTAAATCATTTCCTATTATATATGTTAATGATAATCTTGATGGCCAAGTATATGGTATATAATACCATATACTATCGAAAAGTCCTGTAAGAGAAAGTCCTGCAAGTAATGCTCCTACAAATCCTAATCCAATACTTGCTCCAGGTCCTATAGCTATAGATACCCACAAATTTATTATATATATTCCTATAGTTCCTACAAAAATCAGCAAAGCTTCTACAAGGTAGTCTATCATACTTTGATTTTGAAATAATAATGCAAATAGACAAATTGCTATTATTGTTGAGAAAAATCCTCCAATTAATAATACTATAAGCTTAGAGATATATGCCTTTTTTCTAGATTTAGTTTCTGAAAGAATAACTTTAAAACCTCCTGCTTTCATTTCTAAATCAGATACCTTTGCCGTTATTGCCCCTATTATTATTGGAAATGCAGCTGATAATAAGACCAAGAAAGTTTTAATTATATCGTCTTTGGGGTAATTTCTTAGTCCTGTAGTTTTTGCCAAGAAAAGATACATAAGAGTATACAAAACCGGCACAATCAAATGTATCCATATAAGACTTGTATGTCTTATTCTATAAAATTCTGATTTTATTATTCCAATCATCATTTCACCTCAAGATTTGCAAAATACCTTGCAGTAATTATTGTTAGAATTATAAATAATACAAATGATATAACTATTGGAATTAGTATAGATGTATTTGCAATTATTGGGTTATTTGGTTCAATTAATAGGCCATTTGGAAGAATTTTCATTGCAGGAATCATTAAGCGCAATCCATAAGAATAAGGCACTAATAACCACAAGCTATTATCAGCAAATCCTATCCCCAATCCTATAGCTAATATAGAATTAATCACAACCCCTCCTACAAATCCTATTTTCTTAACAAGAAATAAGCACAAAGGTATCTGCCAAATATTTGCAAATAAAAGCAATAAACTTGCCAAAAGCAAATCTCTAAACCCATAACTTCCAGTTACTTGACCAACAAATCCTTGCATGACAAAAGTTAAAATCATGTGTATAACTAATGCAATAGCCACATAAATAATAATTATTATGATTTTTGATATCCAAATTTTCTTAAGATCAATATCCAATGGAAATATGGCCTTATATTTTAACTTCTTATCGTCCTTTAGATTGATAAGACCTGCTATTAATGAAATTGTTGCAGGAAGTACAATTGTATACCACCAATTATAAGAATTTATTGTAAAATATGATGGCATCAATATAAAAGATTGAATTACTACAATCAAAGGTGCAATAAATAAGAGCTTTTTTACAAAACTACGCTTGTTTTTTAAGTTTTCAGCTAAGATATATGCCATCATATTAGTAGTTCCTTCCTTTTTTTACAATATCCATAAATAACTTTTCTAGATTTTCACTGTGATCGATATGGTTTTGATATTCTAAGCGTCCATTATTTATAATTCCAATATATTGAGCAACTTGCTCTACCTCGCCTAATATATGACTTGATAATATAACTGTTATACCTTTAGCAGGAAAGCTTTTAATCAATTCTCTAAGCTCTTGTATTCCCAAAGGATCTAGCCCATTAGTTGGTTCATCTAAGATTAGTAACTTTGGATTATTTATTAGAGCTATTGCAATTCCTAGCCTTTGCTTCATACCTAAAGAAAACTCTCCACTCTTTTTCTTACCAGTGTTTTGCAAATCTACAATTTCTAGGACTTCATCAATTCTTGCATCAGAAAGTCCAAGTAGCAATGTCCTTACCTTTAGATTTTCTCTAGCAGATAGATTTTCATACAAAGGAGGCGTTTCAATCAAGGCTCCTATATGTGATAAATCATTACGACTCCAATCATGTCCATCAAAAATAATCCTTCCAGATGTTTTATAAAGCATTCCAGATAACATCTTTAATAAAGTGGATTTGCCAGCCCCATTAGGTCCCAATAGCCCATAAATTGAGTTTTCTTTTACTTTTAAATTGATATTATCATTAGCCTTTTCATTACCAAAAGTCTTAGTTAAATTCTTTGTTTCTAAAATATATTTATCCATATAATAATCCTCACTTTCTGTGTAACTTAAATATAGAATATAAGTTTAAGGATTTCTTAAGGTTAGATATTTTATAGATGTATAAATTAAAATTTCACAAAAAAACAGTATGCCAAATCAAAATTTGACATACTGTTATTAGTTATTATGTTAGACTTTTTCTTTTTTAAATGCTTTTATGATTGATACACATACAAATAGCATTATGAATATGAATGGGAATGCTGCAGCTACTGATGCTGTTTGCAAAGCACTTATACCTCCTGATAATAAGAGTGCATAAGCTATTAGCGCTTGTAAAATTCCCCATACTAATTTCTTATTTTTATCCGGGTTTAAATCTCCTTCTTGGCTAAACATACTAAGTACAAAAGTTGCAGAATTGGCTGATGTTATAAAGAATGTGCACAATAATACTACAGTAATTACAGAAAGAATAACTCCAAGCGGATATTGTGCAAATACTTTAAACAATGCAAGCTCCGATACTGATGCTAGTTCTTTAGCTTGTACAAGTGGTAACTTAGTTGCAATATTTAATCCCATTGATCCAAATACTGAAAACCAAACTATTGAAGCAAGTGCTGGTGCTACTGATACTCCAAGTATAAACTCTCTTACTGTTCTTCCTTTAGATATTCTAGCTATAAATGTGCCTACAAATGGTGCCCAAGCTATCCACCAAGCCCAATAGAAAATTCTCCAGCCTAATAGCCAATCATTTGATCCAAATGGATTTAGTGCCAATGAATCTTGGAAGAAATTATCCAAGTAAGCCCCCATTCCACTTGTAAATGAATTTAACATCATAAGCTTAGGTCCAACTATAAATGATAATACTAGAATTGTTCCTGCCAGAATTAGATTTATATTTGAAATTGTGTTAATTCCTTTATCAATTCCTGCTACTGCTGTCCAAATATAGATTATAGCTATTACTACAACTATTACTAGCCATGACATCTTGTTATTAGGTGCATTAAATAAATATGATAATCCTGAGTTTATTTGCAATGTACCCATTCCCAATGATGTTGCTACTCCAGCTATAGTAGCTATAACTGCGAATATATCTATTATTTTTCCTATAGGTCCTTTGACTTTTTCTTCTCCCAATAAAGGAATGAATAATGTTGATATTAATCCTGGCTTATCTTTTCTAAATTGGAAATAGGCAAGTCCCAATCCAATTATAGAATAATTAGCCCAAGGATGTATTCCCCAATGCATAAATGAAGCTTTCATAGCAAAATTTGCAGCTTCTGGAGTTCCTGGAGTTAGATATTCTATTGGTGCTACATAATGAGAAAGTGGTTCTGCAACACCATAAAATACAAGTCCTATTCCCATTCCTGCACCAAATAACATTCCAAACCAAGAAATTGTTGAATATTCTGGCTTTGAGTCATCTTTACCAAGCTTTATATTTCCATATCTAGAAAAAGCTACAATCAATGCAAATATTACAAAGGTTAGCATCGATAATAGATACAACCATCCCATATTTACAGTTACACCACTCATCAAAGAATTAGCAGCTTTTTCGAAACTTTTGGAACCCAAAATCCCCCATAGTCCTATTATTATACTTATTATTATGGATATAATATATACCAAATTTCTCTTTTTATTTGTTTTCATTTTAATTACTCCATATTATATTAGGGGGAATATATCCCCCCTTTATATAAACTTATACTGCATAAACTTTTGGTTCTTCTATTTCTTCTGTCAATGCATTTAATGCTACATTTACTCTATGATATCTTAGATTCCATTGTACATCCTTACCTGTTGAAGGATCTCCTAATGGATAAGGTATAGAGATAGTTGGAACTATTTTGTTAACACCTAATGATTGAGCTACTGGAACTAAGTTACACATTTGAACTATTGGAATTCCTGCTTTTTCAATTACATTTGCCATTGCTGCACCGCAGCGTGTACAGGTACCTCAGGTACTTGTCATTATAACGCCGTCAACTTTGGCTTCTTTCAATTCACGAAGAATCTCTGTTGCCATTCTCTCAGCTTCTGCTTGAGTAGTTCCTGTACCTACTGTTGCATAGAAATATTTATGTAATTTACCAAAGACATTTCCTTCCATATCTTTTAATACATCTATTGGCATAATAACATTAGGATCAGCATTTGCTGCTGCTGGATCAAATCCTGCATGTATTGTCTTAAATTCTCCAGATTTTAATCTATCCATTCCAGATATATCATATTTTCCCCATCTAGTCGCAGATGCTGATTGGATTCTATCTCGATTATCTACTGGAACAATTCCTCCTGTTGTCATTACTGCAATCTTAGCGTTTTTAAGATCTTTAATAGGTTTAGCTGGACTTACTATTTCTTTTTTAGGAATAGGAAGTTCTGTTACAAAGTCTTCTCCATTTAATTTTTTAATTAACATTTCTACTCCTCTTTGAGCAGCTGTTTTCATTTCTGGATTATAATATTGTATTCTTATTCCTTGTGGGAAGTATCCTTCCTCTTCTGCTGAACCTAATTGTTCTCCATTTAAGTATCTATTAGCGTAATCTGCCATTTTCTTTATATCTTTTCTCATATCTCTTGCAGATTTTCCACCTTTAAAGATAACCATGTCTTTTCTATACATTTCTGCTCCAGGGTTTTCTGGATGCATTGATGTTATTACTTTTACTTTGAATTTGTCTTTTACAGCTTTGCATATTCTACCACAAGCTACACCATAACGTCCTGCTTGAAATGCTGGACCTGCTAAGAACAAATCAAAATCTAATCCTTCCAAAAATTCTAGTATCTCTTCAGTAGCCTTTTCTGGATTAGAGCCCATATAATTATCTCCACAAATTATTGTATGAGTTACTGTAGCATCTAGCATTTTATCAAATGCTGCTACAGGGCCTATAAGCTCGTTTTTTATTTCTGGCTTATAATCTGCTTTATCTTCTCCTCCAATTCCTGCAAAGAATTGGTTTATATATACAATAGCCTTTTTCATCGATTTACTCCTAATACTCTTTCATTGTTTTCCTTGACCAACCTGCTATTTGGTCTCCACAAAACATTGCGTTATTTTCCATTATTATAGATCCATCTTCTCTTACTGAAGGTCCTAATATTTCATCTCCAGACCATCCTCCAGATAATCCATCTCTTGCCAATGCTTCTAATTCACCTATAACTCTCTCCATTGGTGGTAATTCTATAAGTTGAGAGACATCACCTGTGGATACTAGTGCATCTGTCTTCTCATTCATTACTACTAATGGTTGTGATCTACCATCTCTTCCTGTGCATTCGTTACTTATTCCAACAACCTTTACTCCAACATCTTCTAATGCACAAATGCATCTGACATAGTCTGCATCTGGATTTCCATATCCTTCTTCAGTAACTATGGCTCCATCAACTCCTAATGATTTGGCCATTCGTGATACAAAGATTGCAGATCTTTCTTTTTGTTCAAGTGATACATTTAGATTTGACATTATTACGCCTAAGAAATTAATTGATTTTCCATGTTCTTTGTACAATTCTTTTATTATAGGGAAATTTTGCATATCATAAGTTGACCACTTAGAAGAGCAAGGCATAAAGCTTCCACCTATTATACATCCATCCAAAACTTCATTTGGATTCATAAATGTTGGCAGATACTTATTCATATCCCATCCATAAATCAAATCATTATATCCCATTTCCTCCATTTGAGATTGTGGTTGCATAACCAGTACAACTGAAGGTAATTTATTTACTTCATCGCTTCTTTTTGTAACTGGAGTAAAATCATATTCTTCTGTATTTTCTGGCTTTTGATCAATAACTGTCTTTCCTAGATATTCTGCAAATAAATGGCATGCCCATCTTATTGCATGATTTTTCTTTTGTTGTTCATGTCTTTCAAATTCTTCGTCAGTATCAATTACCAAGCAAACATTTATAAGCTTAGAATAATATGAATATTTTGCACCTTGTCCGCTCATATCAATTAATCCATCTCCAAAGCTTCCCCAATGTTCGCCTACTCCTAAAACGCTTACACCTTTTAGAGCATAAACTACTCCTTCTCCTGTAGAGGTTAAATCTCCTGTAATAGAAGGAAATACTGCTCTTTTATCAGGTCTAATTCTTGGTTCAACCGCTTCTTTAATTGGTACAATTCTAGTTTTATCCCCAGGTTTTGCTATTTCAATATCGCAACTTGTAATATGAGGATCTTTTTTTATAAATTCGATAGCTTCTTTTTTGTTTATTGTGAGAACGTTATCTTCAAACTTTGTCTTATCGCCAAAGACAACATCCTTGACAGTAAAATTACCAATTTCCAATTTCATGATTTAACCACCTTTTCATTAATGTTTAGTCCGTGCACTGACTTAGTCAAGATACTTATCTTGTTAATTACATTCTAACATTAATCATGATTAATTTCAATATATTTTTAACATTATTAATCATGATTACTAAATTTTATTAAAGTATTAGAATAATTAATCAATCACTATCTCCTAATAATTTATGGGATTTTTCTTATTTAAAATATAGTCTTATACTTTTTATTAAATTATGATATAATTGCATTAATTTGATTGATTAGTTATTTTTTAATCAATCTAATAATACATACGGAGGTTTATATGAACAAAAAATTATTATCACTTCTAGTTGCAGGAATGTTTGTCTTTACTGCATGTGGAAGTGGAAATGACAAAACATCTCAAAGTAATGAGAGTAGTTTGGCAAATAATCAAACTACAACACAAGAAAAACTTGATTATCAAAGTTCTAGTGGAAATACAATGGTACTTACTTTGTTCCAAAATCCAAAGACTTTAGATATTCAAAAGACAAACGCAGACTACTTTATTCCTATTCAAATCTACAATAGATTGGTAGATGTCAAGGTAAATGATGATGGTTCAAAGGAAATTGTACCAAGTCTTGCTGAAAAATGGGATATAAGTGAAGATGGAAAAACTTATACTTTCTATTTGAAAAAAGGTGTCAAATTCCACAATGGAGAGGAATTGAAAGCTGATGATGTTCTATTTACTATAGAAAGAATGATGGATCCTAAAGAAGCTGCTGTTAATACTTCTCAATTTGAGAAAATATCTGGAGCTTTGGATAAATTAAATGGTAATGCCGATTCTGTAAAAGGAGTTAAAGTAATAGACGATTACACAGTAGAAATCACTCTAGATGAACCATTCCCTCCATTCCTTGCTAGCCTTACAGGCGCTCCTGCTTCTATTTACAACAGAAAAGCTGTTGAAGAAGGAAAAGATAAGTTTGGATTTGATCCAGAATATACAGTTGGAACAGGTTATATGAAGTTTAAAGATTGGTCACAAGATAAAGAGATCAACCTAGTTAAAAACGATGATTACTTCGGTGATAAGGCAAATATTGATGGTGTAAAATATCTTATGAATATAGATTCTTCTACATCTAAGATGATGCTTGAAAATGGAGAATTGGATTTTATCTCAATAGCTCCTACAGATCTTCAATCTTATAAAGAAAATCCAGTATTTAAAGATAATATCGTAGATTTCCAAAGAGCTGGAATGGATTATATCTCATACAATCAAAACGATCCTTATATGTCAAAGGTAGAAGTTAGAAAAGCTGTTTCTATGGCAATAGATAGAGATCTTATAAACAAAACTTTCTACAATGGAGAAGGTACTATTGTAAATGGTGTACTACCTCCTGGAATTCCTGGATATGAAATAGAACAACCTGAGATTGAATATAATCCTGAAAAAGCTAAAGAATTATTAAAAGATGCAGGATTAGAAAATGAAGTAAAATTAGTTATGTTGCAAAACTCAACATATCCTGAAGATCAAGCCAAAAATGAGATGATACAATCTATGCTAAAAGAAGTTGGTATAGATATGGAAATCAAATCTGTAGATATGACAAGTTATTGGGATATTATAGCAAATGGCGATGGATTCTCTATGAGTATTCAACCTATTACTGCAGATGTTCCAGATCCAGATGATTTCTACAATGCGTTTACAATAGAACAAAGCAAATCAAATGGATTGAGCATTACAGATCAACAATTAAATGATGAAATTGAAAAAGCTAGACTAATCTCTAATCAAGATGAAAGAATCAAAGCTTTGACAAGTTTAGATCAAAAGATCGTTCAAGATGAAGCTCTTTATTTGCCACTTGTATCTGATTTAAATCATTTCGCAAAGAGTCCTAGAATTGAGAATCTTCACCTATCTTGGCAAGGATGGGTTTGCGGAGCAACACAGGATGTAAAAATCAATTCTGAATATAATAAGTAATTAGTAAAAGATGGCTTTGCGTTATATAAGCCATCTTTTTATTGTGAAAGAAGGTATTATGTTATCGTATGTTTTTAGAAGAATGATACAGTCTTTGATTGTAATTGTTCTAATTATAATAACTACTTTTATCTTAATGAATATTATTCCTGGAAATGCTGCAACGGCTATGATTGGTCAAAAAACAGATATACAGGTTCAGCAAAGAGTTGCCAAAGAATTGGGGTTAGATAAACCTGTAAAAGAAAGATTTAAAAATTACATCAAGAATTTATCTAAGGGTGATCTTGGAAAATCAATAATCAGCAAAAGGCCTGTAAAAGATATGATATTTGAAGTATTTCCCAATACTGTAAAATTGACCATTGCATCGATTTTATTTGCCCGGACATTTGGGATTTTTTCTGGAATCATTGCTGCTAAATATCACAACCTATCAATAGATAAGATTTTTTCAACTCTTTCTATATTAGGAATATCTGCTCCAACATTTTGGATAGCAATAGCTTTGCAATACATATTCTCTTATAAATTAAAGATATTTCCTATATCTGGTTTTGGTACTTCTAAGCAACTTGTCCTTCCCTCTATTGTATTGGGATGGTCGATGGCTGGAGAGATCTCTAGATTATTAAGAGCGAATTTACTAGAAAATATGGAAAGTGATTTTCTAGATTTAGCTAGAATCAAAGGTAGAAGTGAATGGAGTGCATTAGTTCTTCATACATTAAAAATAAGCATGCTTCCTGTAATTACAATTATGATTTTACAGTTTACTTCTCTATTAGGAGGAGCTATGATTACTGAAAATATATTCGGAATTCCAGGAATAGGAACTTTATCAATATCTGCTCTTAGTAACAGAGACTTGCCTTTAATACAAGGAACTGTTATTCTTGCTTCTTTTTTGATTATATTAGGTAATTTCATTGCTGATATAATTTACTTTTTAATAGACCCTAGGGTTAGATTGAGGTAGTTATGAAAAGATTTATTAATTATCTAAAAGAAAATCCATTACTTGCAATTTCATTAATATTTATAATAGTTTGCTTCTTATGTGCGGTTTTTGCTCCATTTGTAACTCCTTATGGATACGATGAAACAGATTATAGCACTCCTTTGCAATCTCCCTCATTTAAACATATATTTGGAACTGATCAGCTTAGTAGGGATTTATTTAGCAGGATGATTTTTGCTCTTAGAATATCATTATTCGTTGGACTGGTTCCAACTACAATAAACTTAGTTATTGGAGCAATTATAGGTACTATCTCTGGACTATCTAATAAATGGGTGGATTCAATCTTAATGAGATTATGTGATTTGGGTTTATCTTTTCCATTTATGATATTAGCTATGGCAATTATTTATAATATGGGATCTAGTATAAGAAGTCTGATATTGGCATTGGTAATATTTGGTTGGACCACTAGTGCTAGAGTAATAAGAGCTCAGACTCAATTTATAAAACAAAATCCATATATAAGTGCTGCAATAACTATGGAAGTTCCCCTATCAACTATGATATTTAAGCACATACTTCCTAATATGAGATCAACTCTTCTTGTTTTATATACAATGTCAATACCTCAGGCGATTTTAGCAGAAGCAGGCCTTAGCTTTCTAGGATTTGGAGCACAACCTCCCCTTACAAGCTTAGGAGTTATGGTATCAAATGGAAGAACATTCTTATTCGAAGCTCCATGGCTTTCTATTGCTCCTGGAATATTAATAATGCTTATATCGCTAAGTTTTAATTTCCTTGGAGATGGTCTTAGAGATTTTTATGGTTTGGAAGGAAGTGATTTTTAATGGAAAATTTATTAGAAGTAAATAATCTGTCTTTAGGTATAAAAAGCAAAAATGACACCCTAAAATTAGTAGAAGATGTATCTTTTTCATTAAAAAAGGGAGAAATATTGGGAATTGTTGGCGAATCTGGTTGTGGAAAATCTCTAACTTGTAGATCTATCCCTAGACTTCTTTCAAAAAACATAGAAATTTTATCTGGAACAATCAAATTTAAAAATGAAATAATAAGTGATAGTTCTTATAATATCCAAAAAATTAGAGGCAAAAACATAAGTATGATTTTCCAAGAGCCAACCAAAACCTTGCATCCTCTAAAATCAATAGGAAATCAAATAGAAGAAGTTCTAAAAATTCACACAGATATGACCAAGAAAGAAAGAATACAAAGATCCATAGAATTATTAGATATGGTTGGAATCGACAATCCAGAATCTAGATTGCATCAATATCCATTCCAATTATCTGGAGGGCTTTGTCAAAGAGTGTCAATAGCTATAGCTGTAGCTTTGGAACCGGATTTGATTATTGCAGATGAACCAACTACAGCTTTGGATATATCTGTCCAAAAGAAGATACTAAACTTACTTAAAGATCTAAATGAAAGAATACATTCTTCTATAATAATAGTTTCTCATGATATAGGAGTTGTTAAAGAGATCTCTGATAGAGTAAATATAATGTATTGCGGACAGATTGTAGAACAAGGTAATTTAAAAGATATTCTAGAAAATCCTCTACATCCATATAGCAAAGCACTTATGGATTGCATACCTACATTATCTACCGATAAAACCCTAGTTCCCATAGCAGGATCAGTGCCAAGCCCAAGAAATTATCCTAAATACTGTAGATTCTATGATAGATGCAAGAAATCAATTGAAGAATGCAAAGTAAAAAGTCCTCAGATGATTAAATATAATGAAAGTTATGTTAGGTGTCTTAGATATGAAAAATAGTATAATAAAATTAGAAGAAGCGAGTCTTAGCTTCAAATTAAATAAAAAAGAAAATCTTAAAGTACTAGATAACTTTTCAATAGAAATACCAGAGGGAAAAGTCTTAGGTCTAGTTGGTGAATCTGGTTGTGGGAAAACCACTTTTAGTAGAGTTCTTCTTGGATTAAATAAATTATCTGATGGAAAATATGTCTTTTTGAATAAAAAAATAGAAAAAAAATCAGACTTTCGTTTTGTAAGAAAAAACATGCAAATGGTATTTCAAGATCCTTATCTTTCTATAGATCCTACAATGAATATGAAAGATGTATTAGAAGAGCCAATGCTTAATCTAAGAAAAGAATGGGACAAAAAGACAAGAGAAGATAAAATTCTAAGATTAATGGATTTAGTTGGATTAGATAGAACTTATCTAGATTACAAATCAAAAGAAATGTCTGGAGGCCAAAGACAGAGAATAGGAATAGCAAGAGCTTTGATTATTGAGCCAAAGGTACTAATATGTGATGAATGTGTGTCGGCATTAGATGTATCCGTACAAGCACAAATACTTAATTTGTTGCTAGATATAAAGCATCAATTGGGAATTACTATAATTTTTATTTCACATGATTTAGCTGTAGTTAAATATATTGCAGATGAAATAGCTATAATGAAATCTGGCAAAATTTGCGAAATAAATTCCAGTGATTCTTTATTCAAAAATCCACAAAACGAATACACAAAATATCTGATCGATTCTGTATTAGTTTAGTAAATCAACAATATAATAGCATCTGTCAATAGATTGATAGATGCTTATTTATTTTGTATTATTTTTTTACTTTGTACTCCATTAATTTTCACTTTAGAGTATTATATACCTGTACCTTATAATTATAGGCATGGATTTTTAGGAAGTATTTATATAAAAATATTAGAAGGAGTAAGTATGTTTGTTTTAGAAAATGTAAAATACAAAGACATAATAGATATAGATAATTTGACCATTAATGCTGGTGAAATTACATCTATTACTGGAAAAAGTGGTAGTGGCAAATCAACTCTATTGAAATTATTAAATAAAATAATTTCTCCTGATTCTGGCACAATATACTACAAAGATAAAGATATCGAAAAAATAGATACCATTGATTACAGAAGAAGCGTCCCTATGCTTGCACAATTTCCAATTATTTATGATGGAAATATAAAGGACAATCTACTAATGGGATTAAAATTTAGCGATCAAAATTCAAAAGACGACGAAAAATTACTCGATGCTCTTAAAAAAGTCGAATTGGATAAGAAATTAGATGATAATCCTAGAGATATGTCTGGTGGCGAAAAGCAAAGACTAAGTATAGCAAGAATTATGCTGATGGATACTGAAGTTATACTATTAGATGAACCCTCTTCCTCATTAGATAGTGATACAGAATATAAGATAATTAAGCTTATATCTCAAAATATAAAGTCACAAAATAAAACTATGATTTATATTACTCACTCTCAAAAAATAGCAGAGGAATTTTCTTATACTTTGATAGTTTTAAATGAAGGAAAAATAGTTGAACAAAGGAGGCATAAAGATGAATAATGGTGTAATAGATCTTAGCTTAACAGATCTTTTAATAAATTATTTACTAGTTGTATTTGTTATAGTAATTTCTACTTTAAATGGAGTTGACAGAAAAAAGGAAATCTTGATTTCCACTATAAGAATGACTGTTCAACTTTTCATAGCAGGATTTGTACTTGTATTTATATTTGATACAGATGGTTTTGTTTTTCCAATACTTATGTTTTTGGTAATGGAGTTTTTTGCAATATATAATATAATTTCTCCAATAAAAAATGAGATAAGCTCTCGTTTTAAGAAAGTAGTCGCTCTTTCTGTATTTACAGGTTCAACAGTTGTATTGTTATTCTTTTTAATTGTAGTTCTAAAAGTAAAGCCCTTCTATAATCCACAATACCTAATACCTCTTGGTGGAATGATTATAGGAAACTCAATGACAGCTGTAAATCTAGCTTTAAAAACAATTAGTTCCAATATCAAAGATCAAAGAGATATAATTGAAGGTTCCCTAATGCTTGGTGCAACTCCAAGAGCATCAATGGATAAAATTATCCAAGAATCTTTTGATACTGCATTTATGCCAACATTAAATGGTATGAAAAACATGGGAATAATATCTTTGCCTGGAATGATGACAGGTCAAATTTTAAGTGGTATATCTCCATTAATGGCAATAAGATATCAGATAGCAATAATGGTTGCAATCAGTGCATCAGTTAGTATATGTGTATTCTTGTTTTTAAACTTTGGATATAAGAGCTTTTTCAATGAGAAATGTCAATTAATTTAATAGAACTAATTAAATATAGAAATAATAAAGCATCTATTAGCTTAAATAGCGATAGATGCTTTTTAATAAAATATTATGATTTTAATTTCAAATGTACACATAAAATACAAATATTTTGTTGACAAATCTATAGTATTAAAATATTATATTAAAGATGAAATTTCATGGAGGTATAAATGGAAAAGAAAAAAATTTACAAAGTAGATGAAAATGTTCCTTTAAAATTACTAATACCCTTATCCCTACAGCACACTTTTGCAATGTTTGGAGCTTCTGTTTTGGTTCCTATTTTATTCGGTATAAATCCTGGCATTGTGTTATTGATGAATGGTATTGGTACTTTATTATTTATATTTATTACAAAGAAAAAAGCTCCTGCGTATTTAGGTTCAAGTTTCGCTTTTCTAGCACCTGGTTTGGCAATTATAGAAAGTAGCGGTTTTGAATATGCGCAAGGAGCTTTTGTTGCGATTGGAATTATTGGTTGCATAATTGCATACATTATATATAAATTTGGCATAGATTGGATAAATATTGTCTTGCCACCAGCAGCAATGGGAGCTGTAGTTGCTCTTATAGGATTTGAACTTGCCAAAAACACTGTATCAGGTGGATCTATTGGAGCAAATCTTATGACTGATACCGTAACTTCTACTGATTGGATAATATTTATAGTTACCCTTATGACTGCAATACTAGGATCTATGATTTTCAAAGGATTCTTATCAACAATTCCAATATTAATAGCTATAATTGTAGGTTATGTTCTCTCACTTATACTTGGACAAGTTGATATAACTCCAGTATTAGAAGCCGATTTATTTACATTGCCGAAATTTCAAATGGCCAAATTCTCGTCAGATGCGATTTTAGCAATGCTTCCTGTAATCTTGGTTATAGCATCAGAGCATATCTCTCATCAAGTCGTAACTTCAAATATTATAGGAAGAGACCTATTGAAAGATCCAGGACTTCATAGATCAATCTTTGCAGATAACTTCTCAACAGCAATCTCTGGTCTTGTCGGAGGAGTTCCTACAACAACTTATGGGGAAAATATCGGAGTTATGGCAATAACCGGAGTTTATTCTGTAAAGGTAATTGCAGGAGCTGCAGTATTTTCAATCTTAATGGCATTTATTGGACCTCTATCAGCTCTTATTTCAACAATTCCTGGAAATGTTATAGGAGGAGTAACATTCCTACTATACGGAATGATAGGATCTTCTGGAATAAGACTTCTAGTTGATCAGAAAGTAGATTATTCAAAATCAGAAAACTTAATTTTAACCTCAGTAATCTTTATAGCTGGTCTAAATCATCATTTATTTGAGCTTCTTCATACATACCTTGGATATTTTTAATGGCTTTTTTTAGTCCTTGTTCTAAAGAAATATCTTTATTTTCAATACATGCAAGGCTTGTCCCAAATCTTGACGGTATTTCTTCCATAGTCCCTATTACCATCTGAGGATTATCAACAAAGTATTTATTATATATTAGTCCTTTTGCATCTTTGTCTAGCTTTATCCAGTCTTCATCTATCTTTAATAGCCTATCTCTCTTTTTTAAAAAGATTATATCTGAAGTTACTTCTGTTCCAGCTACCCCTTTAAATGTAGTATTTGGTAGTCTTATTGCTCCTAAGAACTCTGCCCTTTCCGATATATATCTTCTAATATCTTCACTTTTTTTATCCATTGTTCCTGAAGATGTTATAAAGGCAATGATGCCTCCATCCCTAACCTTATCTAAAGTTTTAGCAAAAAAATAATCGTGAATTAGAAAGTTATTTCTTTCATACTCACGATCTGCTACTTTAAATTCTCCAAAAGGAATATTTCCTATGGCCACATCAAATAGGTTATTAGAAAAATTGGTTTCTTCAAAGCCTTTTATTTGGATATTGGCATTAGGGTAAAGTTCTTTGGCAATTTGTCCACTAATGCTATCTAATTCAACTCCATAAAAGTTTGACTCTTTCATTTCTTCAGGTAGATTTCCTATAAATCTCCCTGTCCCAGCACTTGGTTCTAATATATTTCCTTTTTCAAATCCAAGATTAGAAAGACTTTCATAGATAGCGTCTATAACTACTTTCGGCGTATAAAAAGCTGTTAAGGTTGATTCTCTTGCCCTATTATATTCTTCCCCAGTTAGATTTTCTTTTAAAAAGTTTCTTGCATCAAGCCATTGACCTTCCTTTTCTTCATCAAATACATCAGAAAGTCCTCCCCAGCCGATATATTTTGCCAAAATTTCCTGTTCATCTTTTCTTGCACTTCTATTTTCTTTTTCTAAAACCTTTAAGACATTTATAGCTTCAATGTTGTTTTTTAATCTCTGTGAAGGTGGTAGGTTTTCTTCTTCATTAATAATTTTATAGTTTTCTAAAGAAACTTCAGAAACCCCTTCTATATTTTCTCTACCAGTCCTTATTAAATCATTATTTTCTTTCCATTCCTTATATTCTTCTAACTTCTTATCAATAGTTTCTTTTCTATGAGTGGTTAATTTTAATGAATTACCATCTCCGTCAATTTTGTCAATTCCTTTGAGGTAAGAAAAAGGTAGAGTAAATTCCCTATAATTTTTTGGATTAGACGAACTATATACCAAAAATTCTTCCTTTTCATTATCTACTCTTACTATAAACTGATCAGCAACAAGAGAAGATTTATTATTTATTACATCAAGGCTTTTATGTAAAAGCCTTGAATTGTCTTTTTTAACTTTTTCTTCGTTATTATTGTCAATATCTTCAAAGCTAATTTGTTCTACTAATTCCTCTTTATCGATAGATTGTTTTTTACTTAATATATCTTTTTCACTAGATTTATATTCTTCTAAATCTTCCTTTCTTACAAAAATATTAGAAACAGGTCTTTCTCTACTATATATTACTTCAGTAATACCACTCTTATCTATTGTACTTAAAGCTAATCTACCCATTCCAGCTTCATTAAATTCATTTTCTTTAATTAAATATTCCTTATTTCTAAATTGAACTGGTAATCCTAAAAGACTATAATCTTCTATTTCTAACGGAATTAATTCCTCTTTTTTTATAACTTCCAAATCAAGATCTTTGTAGTCATTAAAAAGAATTATTTCGTTTCCGGTAATAAAACCATTCATTAGTCCTGTGCTATCTTCTAATTCTATAGTTTTAGGACTTGTAGCATCGTTAATGGCGATTATAGTGTATTCTTTTCCTTTGTATCTAATACTCATACCTTCTTTAAATGGATTTTCTTCTTGCCTTGTTCTATCATTTTCTATTTGCTGATTTAAATATCCATTTAAAAGTACTTCTCTATGTTTGTCATCAAGTAAATAAGGTAAGTTACTTAATATGTCCTTATAACTTTTATATTTTATAGCTTGATTAGAATTTAAAATATATCCATTGTATCGTAAATTTTGTCTTAGAGTTTTTTCTTTTATATCTAAGATTAGCTCTACATCAAAGCCTTCTTTTCCATCGATTGTCTCCTTAATACTATCTGGGATTTTTAATAGTCCTTCTTCTATTTTCTTTGATAGTAGTAAGTATTCTTCATTTTGAGGATCAAAATAGTATTCTCTTTTTTCTTTGATATCCTTATCTATTAACTTGGAAAGAACTTCTTTTTTATCTCTTATTTCTTCAATTTTTGATTTTTCTTCTTGCGATAAATTTATATTAAAAGTAATTTTATTTTCTTCATTTATATGTGCTAAATTTTGATATGCACCACTGATTTCAAGATTTTTATTAAAAACATATATATCATTATAATAATCCGGAAATTGCTGATTAAAACTTTGAACATCTATATCATAGCCTTTCTCAAATTTTGTAACTTTATCATCAGCAATTTCAAATAATCCTTCTCTTTCCAATTCTAATACATCATTTAAATTTGTAAGGTTTACTTCTTTCATTTTGACAGTAATTTCATCAAACAAACTGTCTATTTTTCTGCTATCCTCAAAAGATTTCCCTTTATATAAATTGTAGATCTTTCCTTGTGAGTTTTCCTTTCTTGGATAAACTCTAATTCCTGTTTCTTCTAGTTCTATATCCTTTGTTTTCTCTTTATCTACTAAAGCATAATAATATCCTACTTTTACTGCTAATTTATCTTCTACAATCTCTTTTGTTAATTTTTCTTCTACTTCATTTCTTAATACTTCTAAAGCTTTTAAATCGCTTCCTTTAAAGGAATGTGAAAATAGTTTTAAGTCCTTATCAAAATAGGCATCATATGAATAATATGTTATTGGATTATGGTTATTATCATATCCACTGGAAATATCTTTTATTTTTAAATATTTATTATCCTCTGTTCTAACTATATCTCCCACTTTTATAGAGAGTATCTCCTTATCATCTTCTATATTGTTTTCAAGTGAATTATATAAATACTGTCTATATCTATTTTGGGTTCTAAGACTTAATTCTTTAACCTTATCTATTGACTTCATATCATCTGGAAGATTTCCTTGCTTATCGGCAACTTCTCTCATGATTTTTGCATATTCTCTTTGGAATACAGAGTTAAAACTTGCTAAGGTATTATTTCCTAAGTTTTCTCTTGCCTTGATAATTTCATTTTCTAAAACTTTATCCTTAACTAATACATCAAAAATTCTATCTTCAATTTGATTTATTGAAATTATTTTTTCATCTATCTTATTTTCTTCTATAGTTTGATTAAGTTCTATCTGACTTTTTCCTATTTGTTCATAAAGAAATTCAAAGTCTCTTTGGTTGATCTCATTTCCATCACCTATGTCTATCTTATAGTGATCAACTATTTTCCCATCTACTATATGGTTAAAATAGAATTTGGAATACCCCTCCCACTTATCAGTCATCTGCCCATATTCATCTTCTCCTAATGTCTTATTATGAAGTCTTATTTTTTCATCTATTTCCCTTATTTCATTTAATAGTTCTTTAGTAAGCCTTTGTCCTGCATAATCTTTTTCTATTAGACTTGAACCCTCATTAAACTCAATTATCCAATAATCATCTTTTATATGGCTATCTAAATCAAAACCTATATTCTCTTTATTTTTATTAGTATAAAATTCCTTAAATTCTTCAAAACCATTTACTATATCATCATCTATAACTTCTTTGTTAGAATTAATTATAATATTTGGAATATCATCATATCGACTTTGACTTTCTAAAAGGTAATATTCTCTTCCTTCTATTTCTTCCTTTTCTTTAATATAAAAAGTGTCATATATTCCCTCAAGAATAATTCCATCGTCTAACTGGTCTAATGGTATATCTAATTGTTTTTCAAAGGCTATGGAATATATTTCTTCTTTTAAAAAGTTTGGTATAAATTCATCATAAATGATAAGTTTTCCATCATCACCTATACTTGCTACGGACTGTCCTTGATAATAATATATAGAACTATTATTTGTTCTTTCTATATATACATCATTATCAGTTGGAGGTAAATCATCTTGATAATTTATATACTCCTGGCTTTCTTTTTCTGTTTTATTTATTTCCTGATCTGTTTTTTTCTCCCTATTTTCTTCAAAACTTTCTTCATCTATATATCTATTCTTTTTAATAAGGTCATTAATTCTTCTTGCAACATTAGACCAAGATAGTAGTATTTCTTTTGCATTACCTTTATTATATTTTATTCCCTTCGCATCGTGCCACTCACCACTTTCTCTTGCAGCAGATAGTGCATGAGAACTTCCACCTACGCCATATTCATTTTTCAAGAAATCTGCTTGTTCTTTTAAATCATGCTTTTCAGTAAAAAATTCATATATTCTTTTCTTTCCATCAGAAAACCCGCTTCCTCTTTTTAGGCTTTCATCTATTTCATCTTGTGTTATAAAACTCTGAATAGGTGCAATATCCTTTAAATTTGACCTATATAATTTTCTTTCTATTTCTAAATCATTGATATCATTATAGATTCTAGATAATTTATAATGATGAAATCTTAAAATATCAGGATTAATCTTATATTCTTCTAAAAATACCTCGTATTCTTTTCTGAGTTTATTTATAAAATTTTTATCTTCAAGTTTTTTCCCGAGATTTTCTTTTTCATCTGGGAAGCCTCTTCCTTTTATATCATTAAGAATCGCTAAATATCTGTCCTTAGTTTCATCAGAAAGATCTCTCTTTAAATACAATAATTTTTCTGCTATTTTTTCTCTTTCATATGTGGCACTTTCTACAATTTCAACATTGCTAGCAAATTCTCCTCTATCTAATAAATTATTAATATTATTAGCTAAATCTTTCCAAGAAACTATTTGCCCTTCTCTATATCTTGCCTCATCTCCATCTTTAAAAATTGCTCCTTCCTTTCCAAACCATGCAGATATCTTTCTTCCTTCAATTTCAAGACCATTAGCTCCCCTATATATTTCTTTCAAAAAGTTTACCTGTTCTTCTAAAGATTTACCCTTAGAAAATTCTGCTATTACCCCTAGTCTTCCATCTTCATGATTTCCTCCATGTATTAAAAATGTATCTATTTCTCTTTGACTTATTGGATTTGAGAAGGATATTTGCTCTCCATGATTTTTAGCAGAAAAAAAGGAAGTAGACTCTACTTCCTCATTTTTTAGATTAGGATTATCTCCCTTTCCCCTATTTCTTGTAGGGTCATATCC
>JAUMZM010000081.1 GCA_030528125.1 Tissierellia bacterium | reverse complement strand
GTTTGTAATTTTTAACTTTTTTTAAGTTTTACTTGACTTATTACCACTGGACTTTTCTATAATAATCAAATTTGATTTATAATACAATTTACTATAATATAGTACCTTTTTATATCAAATTGTCTAAAAACAAAAAAGACGATATTCTAATATAACTTATGCTATATTAGAATATCATCAATTATCGTATAACGATTATTTAACTACAAGTTCCTCTTCTTCCATTGTAGCTATTATTTCATCTGTTAATTTTTCACAAATACTTTCACTTTCAGCTTCTATCATAACTCTTATAAGTGGCTCTGTTCCACTTGCTCTTACAAGAACTCTTCCGCTATCTTTTAGTCTGTCTTTGATTTCATCAATTTTCTTATTCAAATTTTCATTTTTAAGAGCTTGTTTTTTGTCTTTTACCATTACATTCTTTAGAACTTGTGGATAGATTTTTAGATCTCTTGTCAATGTGACAAAATCGGTTTTGTTTTCAATCATAACTTCCACCATTCTAAGAGAGGTTAGTATACCATCTCCAGTATTTGCATAAGTTGAAAATATTATATGTCCGGATTGCTCTCCACCAAGAATATCTCCAGTTTCATTCATAGTTCTTTGGACATTCTTATCTCCTACATCAGTCTTTCTATAAGAGATACCAACTCTATCCAAAGCTTTATATAATCCAATATTGCTCATTATAGTAGTTACTATTGAATCATTCTCAAGCTTTCCTTCTTCTTTCAGATGATTTGCACAGATATACAAAATTGAATCTCCATCTAAAATATTTCCTTCATTATCTACACCTATGCATCTATCAGCATCTCCGTCGAATGCAAATCCACAGTCAAGATTATTTTCAACTACATACTTTCTTAAAGCTTCTATATGAGTAGAACCACTATCTACATTTATATTAAAACCATCAGGCTTGTTATTTATAACATAAGTGTCTGCTCCAAGAGCATCATAAACAGATTTTGCAATAGCTGAGCTTGCACCATTTGCACAATCTAAGCCAACTCTTTTGTGTTTAAAAGATTTTGTTACAGTTTGAATTAAATAGGCAATGTATCTATTTCTTCCATATGTAAAATCAATAGTTCTTCCTATATCTTTTCCAACTGCAAGATCTATATCCTCAAAATCAGAATCAATGTATTTTTCAAGTTCTTCTAGGAAAAAGTCTTCCATCTTTTCGCCTTCAGAATTCAAAATTTTTATTCCATTATCGTAGAATGGATTATGGCTTGCAGTAATCATAATTCCACAATCAAAATCCTCACTTCTTACAACATAAGATACAGATGGTGTTGTGGTAACATGAAGAAGATAACAATCTGATCCAGAAGATGTAATTCCTGCTGAAATAGCATCTTCAAACATATATGAAGATCTTCTTGTATCCTTTCCTATGATTATTTTGCCATTTCCATTATTTCTTTTACTAAAATAATTCCCTACGAATCTTCCTATTTTAAACGCATGATATACATTTAATGATTTATTTGCTTCTCCTCTGAAACCATCAGTTCCAAAATATTTCATATTTCCTCCTTATAAAACTATAAATATTATATTAAAATTTAAAACTTTCGTCCACCACAAAAAACTCATATTTCAATACTTACGCTTATTCTTGTTCAAATTTTAATGATTTTATAATGCAAAATTATTTGATTTTTTCGATAAATTTATAAAAGAACTTTTATTCTTATATAGAACATAAATCTTTATTTCTAATGAAACTAAAGTACAATATTCAAATGAAATACGATTATATTCCAAAAACCAACATAAAAATGATACATATAAATAATTCATATTCTTTTGGGATAGATTCTATACTTCTGACTCATTTTGCAAAAATGAATTCAAATAAAACTTTGATCGATATAAGAGCAGGAACTGGAATTTTATCTTTAAAATGCAATTATCTTTATAATTTGAAAAAAGTATATGCAATAGAAATCCAAAAGAAAAAATGTGATATATTATCAGATAATCTAAAAATGAATTCAATTAATAATATAGAAATTATAAATAAAGATCTAAATAATAGTTTTAATGATTTCAAAGAAAATAGTATAGATTACATAATAACAAATCCCCCATACTACAAAGTTTATGATAATTTAGATAATCTAAATGATGAATTTAATATATCAAGAAAAGAAATATATATGAACTTAGATGATATATTCAAATTTTCCAATCAAAAACTAAAAGACAAAGGGAAATTATATATGATCCATAAACCAGAAAGAATTATAGATATAATCAAAAAATCTGGTAATATGAAACTAAAAACAATCAAATTTATAAATTCAAGATATAACGAAAAACCTCAATTAGTGCTTCTTGAATTTGTCAAAAATGCAAAAGATGGTCTAAAATTCAAAGATCCAATAATAATTTACGAAAACGGAAATTACACAAAGGAGATAAATGATATATATGGAATCTAAATACAGCATTTATTTCGTCGCTACACCAATAGGAAATTTAGAAGATATGACATTAAGAGCAATAAATGTTTTAAAAAATGTCGATGTGATAGCTTGCGAAGATACAAGAGATAGCATGAAGCTATTAAATCATTTTGAAATAAAAAATAAATTAATAAGCTATCATAAATTTAACGAAGAGAAAAGATCTGAAGAAATAATAGAAAAGGCAAAAGAAGGAGTAACATTTGCCATAATAACTGATCAAGGAATGCCCGGAATATCAGATCCTGGACACATACTTATAAAAAGATGTCAAGAAAACAATATATCATATACAGTACTTCCTGGAGCAAGTTCTATAATTACAGCACTTGTTGCAAGCGGCCTTGCTAATGACAGATTCTCATACTATGGATTTGTACCAAAAAAAGCAAAAAACATAGAAATTCTAATGAAAGAATTAGAAAAAGAAGAGAAAACCTCAATACTACTAGATACTCCTTATAAATTAAAAAATACAATAAGTTATATGAAAAAATACTTTCCAAAAAGAAAACTTTCAATCGCAAGAGAACTTACAAAACTTTATGAAGAAATAAAAACTTTTACAATAGAAGATATAACAGATGATGTTATCACATTAAAAGGCGAATTTGTTCTAATACTTGAAGGAGCACAAATTACCAAAAAGGATAGCTTAGATAATTATAAAGATGAAATAAAAGAAGAACTAGAAAATGGATCTTCCACAAAAGATATAGTAAAATCCATAAGAAAAAAGACTGATTTTTCAAAAAACGAAATATACAATTATGTATTAGAAATACAAAATAAAAATTTATAAAAAATAAAAGGGGATTCCCCTTTCAGAACGTAGACAAACCCAGCTTTTTGCTGGGTTTGTTTCTACTATCTAA
>JAUMZM010000027.1 GCA_030528125.1 Tissierellia bacterium | reverse complement strand
TAGATAGTAGAAACAAACCCAGCAAAAAGCTGGGTTTGTCTACGTTCTGAGAGGCACAAGCCTCTTTTTTTAATCTAAAATATTATAATTAAACTATAGAAATAATAATTTAAATAAGATAATTAATTAATTTATAATTTAATTTGATTTTTTTAAAAAAGAATCGTATACTGTAAAAGAATCACGACAGGAGATGAAGTTATGAAGTCGTATATTGTAAAATTAAAATCAAAACTTGGCAGATTGCCAGAATTTGAAGATTACAAAGAATTAATGGATGAAAATCAATTAGATTCAAAATTGGAATACATAAATAAATTGTATCCTAAAAAATTAAATGCAGATTCTATAGATGATATGGAATTGGAATTAAAAAAGATGCTATTTGATGAAATTCAAAGCATAACTTATTTTTTATCTGGTAAGGATAAAGAATTTTTTCTAAGATATATATCTAAACTTGAAATAGAGGCATTGCAAAATATAATTCAAGCTATTTTGAATCATTCTTTAGATAGAAACATAAATAACTTAGAAAAAGATCCGTTTTCAAAAAAATTTAATATCGATGTTGATATGAATTATAATGATTTTGTATCAACTTTAAAAAACACTAGATATCATAGGACTTTAGTACCGTTTTCAAGAGAGAACATGCCCGAAGACTCTATGATTTTTTTAATTACAAATTCACTTATGAAATTTTATTTTAGGGATTTATTTGATTATATTGGTAAATTTCCCACAAATGTGAAGGATGAACTAGATGATTATCTTGGGAAAGAAGTTGACCTTTATAATATAGAAATGATATATAGGCTTAAAAAATACTTTAAATTAAATGATTATGAAATATTTAATTATTTGATTGAAGGTGGATCTTATATTAGAACTGATAAGTTAAAAGAGCTTATAGGAATGAGCGTAGATGAGTTTATAGAATATATAAAATCTACAAAGTACAGATCAATTTTTTCTGGTGAGCATAGTTTTGGAATTTCAATGATAATTGAAAAATACAAATGGATGAAAAAATTACAAAGATCTGAAAATCCAATTTTATTTATGATATATGGAATAAATAAAATTTATTATTCTATGGAAACTTTAATATCGACATTAGAAATTGATGATAGTTTTACTCAAAAAGAAAAAGAAGAATACATTATTGTGAGGTGATATTTTGGCTGTTGAAAAAATGAAATTGTTTAATATCGTAGGAAGATTAAAATATATTGATCAATTTCTCGAAGATATAATTGAAATTGATGAAATAGATCAAGTAGATACATTTACTGAAGTCCAAAAAAGAGAATTTTCGGTTAAAGCAAGTGAAGATAATATTGAGATAATAGAAGATTTTAATGATATATCTCCATTTGAAAAACCAAAAGATGGGTTTGAAGATAGGCTTAAATCTTTAATCGATAATCTTAATATAGATGACTCCAATAATGAACGAAAAATAATAGATAAAGAAACTGTAGAGAATTTATATTCGAAAGTTAGTGAAAATATAGATCAAAGAACTGAATTATTAAAAAGAAAAGAAGAACTTGAAAAGTATATTAGAAACTATCAATTAGTTAGAGATGAGAATATAGACTTACAAACTATTGATAAAATGAAATATTTCGGATATAGAATTGGAGAAGTTTCAAAAGATGGTCGATATATTTTAAGGAATAATTATGAAAATATACCATCTTTTATACTACATCTTGATAAGAAAGATACAGATTTTAACAAGAAATATATAAATGAAATAAAATCTATTGATGATTCAACAATAGATCTTAGAGAAAATACTGATGATATTTTAAATAAGGAAAAAGAGCATGTAAGAGATGTTTCTTTAAAGCTTGATAATAAATATGATGAGTTAATGAAAAATAAAGGAAAGCAAATATACGATGACATCATGGATCAAGCGGAAAAACAAAAAGAGGATATTTCTAATCAGTACAAGAATATTAAAGAAGAGACAAAAATTGCTTTTAGTAAAAATAAAGACAACATACTAAAAGAGTTTAAAGACAAGATAATAAACAATAGATAAAGAGGGTATATGAAATTTTTTAAGAAACATGGATTTAATAAAAAATCAAAAACTATAAATAATAGCAAAATTCAAGATTCTGGAAATGAAAATTATCTATTAATATATCCAAAATCTGTAGAAGAAGAAGTCAGTCGTTCTATAAATTCAATGGGATTTGTTGATAAGGAAATCCCAGCTGATAAAACCTATGATGAGCTTTTAAAAGAATTAGAAGAAACAAATAGAAAATTAGATAATGTAGATAAAAACATAGATAAGATAAAACAAGAGAATAAAGATATAATCAATCATTTACCATATACTCTAGATTATTATAATAAGTCAAATAATCTTAAAGAAAATATGGTAAAGGGTACTGATTATTTCTATTTTTCAGGTTGGGTTCCTCAATCTTCAGAATCCAAAGTTAAAGATTTATCAAATAAATATGATAAATTACTTGTAACAGAGGAGGATACGGAAAAAATTGAAGGCTCCCCGCCCACGAAATTAAAGAACAATAATTTTTTTAAACCATTTGAATTTATGGTAAAGATGTATGGAACTCCAAGCTATGATGAAATAGACCCTACTGGTTTTTTTGCAATAACGTATATGCTTTTATATGGAATGATGTTTGGAGATCTTGGACAAGGATTAATATTTATATTATTAAGCTATTTTGTAGGAAAGAAAAATAATTTATTTGGAAGTTTATTGAGAAGAATAGGAATTTCAGCATCGATATTTGGACTTATGTATGGTTCGTTTTTTGGAATAGAAAATTTGATTCCAACTCTTCTTATAAAACCATTTGATAATATAATCAAAGTTCTTATAGCATCGGTTTCATTTGGAGTAATACTTCTTTTGATATCTTTTTGTATTGGAATATATAATAAATTATTTAAGCAAAAAGATCTTGAAGAAGGATTATTCGGAAAAGAAGGCGTTGCTGGTTTAATAATGATGATTTCATTTATAATGTTGATTTTAAATATAGTAAAAGTAAATCCTGCACCAATTGGGGTTTCAGTAACACTATTAATTTTATCAATAGTAATGATTATATTTAAGCAACCTTTAAGCAGAAAACTATTAGAAGAAGATGAATTGTATGATTCCAAGAAATCTGATTATTATGTAGAATCTTCGTTTTCTATAATAGAAGCTTTGCTTTCAGTATTTTCAAATCTTGTGTCTTTTACAAGAGTTGGTGCCTTTGCAATAAACCACGTTGGTTTATATATGGCATTTGAGGTTATGGCAAAGCTTGCAGGCGGAGGAATAGCTGGAATAATAATTTTGATTTTGGGAAATATTCTAATCATAGGATTAGAAGGAATGATAGTTTCAATTCAGGGATTAAGACTTGAATTTTATGAAATGTTTAGCAAATACTATAAAGGTGAAGGACATGATTTTGTCCCAATAAGTAGATATTAAGGAGGATTATATGATATTAAAAATGGCAATACTAGCATTAGCGGTAGTAGTAATTACAATTTATTCGGGATTATATTTAGTAAAAAATAACAATGACAATTCAAAAAGCAAAATTAAGAAAGCTTTAAAGATTAATTTATCAGCATTTGTGCCAGTAATGGTTATGGTATTAGTTTTATTATTACCACATGCATCAAATGCAGCAAGTGATGTAGCAGCAACAAATAGTGATGGACTTAAATATATAGGTGCAGCACTTTCTACTGGACTTGCTACAATAGGTACAGGTTATGCAGTTGGTACTGTAGGTTCTGCAGCTCTTGGAGCTATATCAGAAGATTCATCTATTCTAGGTAGAACAATCATATTCGTAGGACTTGCAGAAGGAATTGCAATATTTGGTGTAATCATTTCTATATTAATACTTTACGCATAAAATGAAAGCTAAAATAATTACAGATAGTTACGACTTACTATTGGGGTTTAGACTCGGTGGTATAGATGGTAAATTTATAGATGATAATGAAGATCTTTCTAAAGTATTTAAAGAATTCACTAGTGAAGATGATGTAGCTATAATAATCTTTTCTAAAAGTTGCTTTGAAAAGATAGAAGATGAAGTTGAATACTTTAGAAAGAAAAATAGCATACCGCTTATGGTTGTTATTGATTAGTTGGAGGGGAAATGTTAGACTTAAATTCAAAAATTTCAAGTTTTAAAAAGATAGTTTGGCAAACAGAAAAGAAAAAAAGCGAATCTGAATTGTATTCTTCTACCAATTATTCAAGCGATGTATTGGAAAAAAAGAAAAGAGATTTGGACTATAAGCTAGAATCTTATATTAAAAAAAGAGAGTCTTTTGCAAATTCAAGGAAAAATCAGATGATTGCTCAAAAAATTGAAGATGAAAAAGACATATATTACCAATACAAAAACGAATTACTTGATGAAATTATAGAAAAATTAAAAGAAGATTTAACTGCTTATACCAAAACTGATGAGTATAAAAAGAATTTTAAAAAAGACGCTACAGATAAATTGAAAGAATTAAATCAAAATGATGATTTGGTTTTATATGTTAAAGATTCAGATAAGGATCTTTTTGATTTTGATGTAAAAACATTAAATGATGACGTAATAGGCGGATTTATAATTAAAGATAAAAAAGAAACTTTTCAATATAATTTCACATTAATCAAAAAACTTGAAGATGAAAGATACAATATTGGTAAAAAGCTATATCAAGTTTTAGAAAAAGAGGTGAAAATTTAGTGAATGCTATAATAAAAGTTATTAATGGGCCTGTAATAATCGCTAAGAATGCATCATTATTGAAAATTAGAGAAATGGTAATGGTAGGTAAAAATAAACTAATAGGAGAAGTAATTTCTATAGAAAAAGATTTTGCTACGATTCAGGTTTATGAAGATACAACCGGATTGAAAATTGGAGAAGAAATATTACCTACCGGAAGACCATTATCATTAAAACTTGGTCCTGGAATGCTTGGAAATATGTTTGATGGTATTCAAAGACCTCTAAATAAAATTAAAGATGAAAATGGTGCATTCATACCTTCTGGTATAGGTCTTAAGTCTATTGATGAAGATAAGAAATGGCAAGTTAATATAAAGGTTAAACAAGGAGATAACATTGATATAGGAGATATTTATGCTACTATACAAGAAACTGAGAGTATAGAACATAGATTGCTTTCTCCTGTAAAAGGCGTTGTAGAAAAAGTTGAAGAAGACGGAGAATATACTATTGAAGATGAGATTGTAACAGTTAAAAAGGAAAATGATGAAGTTGAAAAGTTGAAACTTTATCAATATTGGCCTGTAAGAAATCCAAGACCTACAAAAAAGACTCTTCCAATAAGAGACCTATTAGAAACTGGACAAAGAGTTCTCGATATATTTTTCCCTATATCAAAAGGCGGAACAGTTGCAATACCTGGAGGATTTGGAACAGGAAAAACAATGTTACAGCATCAGTTAGCTCAGTATTCAAATGCAGATATAATTGTATATATAGGATGTGGAGAACGTGGTAATGAGATGACTCAAGTTCTAGAAGACTTCCCAAATCTTATAGATCCAAATACTAAAAGAGGCCTTATGGAAAGAACTATTCTTATTGCAAACACTTCAAACATGCCGGTAGCTGCAAGAGAGGCCTCAATATATACTGGAATAACAATGGCTGAATATTTTAGAGATATGGGATATGATGTGGCTTTGATGGCCGACTCAACATCTAGATGGGCAGAAGCTCTAAGAGAAATTTCTGCAAGACTTGAAGAAATACCAGCAGAAGAAGGTTATCCAGCATATCTTGGATCTAGACTTTCAGAATTTTATGAAAGAGCAGGATCTTTTATAAATTTAAATGGTTCAAAAGGATCTGTAACATTGATAGGGGCTGTAAGTCCTACAGGAGGAGATTTCTCGGAGCCTGTAACAGAAAATACAAGAAGATCTGTTAATGTATTTTTGGGGCTTGACAAAAATCTAGCATATTCTAGACATTATCCTGCAATAAACTGGTTAACATCTTATTCAAATTATGTAAATAATCTCAGTGACTATTATGAAGATCTAACAGGAGAAGATATAGTATCATTAAGAAATGAAATGATGAATATATTGACAGAAGAAGATAGACTTAAATCTATCGTTATGTTAGTTGGAAAAGATGCATTAAGTGATGATCAAAAGAATATAATGGATGTTGCCGATATAATAAGAGTAGGATATTTGCAACAAAATGCATACAATGATATAGATAAATATGTCCCATTAAAAAAGCAAATATTAATGTTAAAATCAATCAAAAGATATTATGATAATATGAAAGAAGCTTTGAAATCAACACTAGATTATGAAGAAATTCTTAATCCCAAATTGGTTTCTGAAATCATTTCAATGAAATATGATATAAGAAATGACGATCTTAACAAATTTACAGAATTAAATGCAAAAATAGACAATTATTTTCAATCAATTAAAGAAGGTGATATGCAATGAGGAAAGAATATACAAAAATTAAAAAAATAGAATCATCAATAATTGAATTGGAAAGAACTGAAGATGTATCATATAATGCAGTTGTATCAGTAAAAGCTTTGGGAATGAATTTTATTGGACAGGTTGTTAAAATAGATGAAGATATAGTTACAATAGAAGTCTTCGGTAGTACACAAGATTTTTCTTTAAATGATGTAGTAATACAATTTGAAGATAATTCTTTTGAAATACCACTTTCAGAAAAGATACTGGGAAGGACATTTAATGGTATAGCAAATCCTATCGATAACGGAGGAGAGATATACTCAGAGGAGTTTTTCCCAATAGAAGGACAACCATTAAATCCCGTATCAAGACAGTATCCTAGAGACTTTATTCAAACAGGAATATCTGCAATAGATAGTCTTACAACTCTAATTCGTGGACAAAAACTTCCAATATTTTCTGGAAGTGGTCTTCCACATAACGAAATCGCAGCACAAATAGTAAGACAAGCTAAGCTAAAGACTAACGAGGATTTTTGCTTTGTATTTGCAGCTATGGGAATAAAAAAAGACGAAGCGATGTTTTTTGAAGATACTTTCAAAAAGGCTGGAGTAAAAGATAAAGTAGTAATGTATGTAAACTTGGCCGATGATCCTATAATGGAGAGAATTATAACACCTAAATGCGCATTAACTGCTGCTGAGTATTTGGCATTTGAAAAGCATAAGCATGTTTTGGTTATAATGACAGATATAACAAGTTATGCAGAAGCTCTAAGAGAGGTTTCATCAATAAGACAGGAAGTTCCATCAAGAAAGGGATACCCAGGATATTTATATTCAAATTTAGCAAGCTTATATGAGAGAGCTGGAATGATCGATGGAGTTGATGGGTCTGTAACCTTAATTCCAATACTAACAATGCCAAATGATGATATTACTCATCCTATTCCAGACTTAACAGGATATATAACAGAGGGACAAATAGTAATAGATAGGAATCTTTATCAAAAAGGTATTTATCCACCTATAGATGTATTGCCTTCTCTTTCTAGACTTATGAAAGATGGAATAGGGGAAGGATATACAAGAAAAGATCATGAAGATTTAATGAATCAGCTATATGAATCCTATTCAAAAGTTAAAGATGTAAGAGCTTTATCTGAAATTGTAGGAGAAGATGATTTGTCAGATGTAGATAAAAAATATTTAGAATTCGGAGAAGAGTTTGAAAACAAATTTCTATCACAAAACGAATACAATAACAGAGAATTAGAAGAAACATTAGATCTTGGATGGGAGATTTTAAAGACACTTCCAATAACAGAAATGCATCGTGTTTCAAAAGAAAACAAAGTCAAATACTTAGGTGATATTGATGACTGAAACAAAACTTCCAGCTACAAAATCAAACCTAATGAGGCTTCAATCTCAACTGGATTTGATGAATGATGGATATGATATATTAGATAAGAAAAGAAAAGCACTATTACAGCAATATTATCTTAAAATAGAAGAACGAAACAAAGTTAATGAGACTGTAAATAAAAGTATAAGCACTGTAAAAAAAGCTTTAAAAAGGTCAATTATCCTAATAGGAAAAGAAAATGTAAAGTCAATAGCAGGTTCTATTCCTATTGATAATTCAATACAATTGGAAGAAACAAAGTTCATGCAGACTTTAATGTATAAGATAAGCTTTGAAAAATCTAAATTACAACTTTCGTATTCATTTGATAATACAAATGCAGCCTTTGATAATGCCCTTATATTATTAAATGATTTGAAAGAAAAGATCTATAAATTAGCAGAATTAGATACTACAATTAATAATTTAGACAAAGAAATTCAGAACACTTCAAAGAAAGTTAATAGTCTAGAGAAAGTACAAATACCAAAATATCAAAGAATGATAAAAACTATCAATGCTGATCTTGAAGAAAAAGAAAGAGAAGAATTCTCTAAGACTAAAATTGTAAAAGAGAACAAGGCCAAAAAAGCTAATAAGCTATAAATAATACACTATAAAATCGGTTAGATGATATCTGATCGATTTTTTGTGTGAAAAATTAATAATTCCAAATTTTGTTTGCCAAATTTTAATATTTATATTACAATATTTTAATATAAAGGCGAAAAGAGGATAAAATGAATGCAATAACTTTAATTGATATAGATATACTAAACTCAATACAAAATTCATTAAAATCTCCATTACTTGATAATGTAATGCGAAAGATCACCGCTCTTGGAGATTTTGGTATAATATGGATTTTATTATTAATTGTTTTTTTTTCTACAAAAGAATTTAGAGAAGTGGGAAAAACAATGGCAATAGCTATGTTGATTTCATTTATAATTTGTAATATCTTGATTAAACCAATAGTTGCTAGAATCAGACCGTTTAATTTGGTTGATGGAATTAATTTGATTTCAGCTCCGCCATTAGACTATTCTTTTCCATCAGGACATTCTATGTTCTCATTTACTTCGGCAATGGTAATATTTATGATGGTTGATTCGAAATTTATTAAATATTTTTCGCTTGTTCTTGCGATATTGATTTCATTTTCAAGATTATATTTGTATTTTCATTATCCTACAGATGTAATATCTGGAATAATACTTGGAAGTGTCATAGCATATTTTGTTGTAACAAAAAGAAGAAAAAATTTGCAAACAGTATTATAAAATGTTATAATGATAAGGTAGTCGACAAGACAAGCTGGTGTGTTGGAATTGGCAGACGAGACAGACTCAAACTCTGTTGTCCTTTGGGGCGTGTGGGTTCAAGTCCCACCACCAGCACCAATTATTTTACACAAACGTTAAGATATAGACGTTTGTGTTTTTTATATAGCAATTATATATTAAGATATTTTCTTATTCTTTATCAATTATGATAATTAGAATTATCCATAAAATGTTTAAAATATATCAAAAAGGGATTTAAAATGCTAGAACCTAAGTTTATACCATATTTAACAAAAAATGGTTATGAATATACTGTTTTAAAAGTAAATACATCAGATAAACTAAAAAAAGAGTACATGAAATTGGTGAAAGAATAAGACAGAAGAATAAAAAATAATATTCCAAAAATGATGATTTAATTAGATTTTTACGATAATTTACTTTAGATATGTTTTTGAATTTAATCAATTAACTAGAAATTAAACTTCATTATATATTATTTGTTGAATTTGTTTATTTTTAAGATTTGTATAATTCGATATCTATAAAGATTTTATTAAATATATTGATTTATATAATTATACTGGGTATTATTATAAAAAGAAATGAATTATTGATTTTTGAACGGATTATTAAGATTAAAAAGGAAGTGAAACATCATGACTGAAGACTATGAAAGAATAGATGATGATTTAGTAGATGACGATGATTTAGAGGAAGCCACAGACGAAGAAATAGAAGAAATTATGGAAGAGATTTGGGAAGAAGTGGATAAAGAAATTGAGGAAATGATAAATAATCCAAGTGAAGAAATTAAAGAACATCTTAGTAGATATGGAACTTGGAAAAATGAAGAAGAAAAAAAGAAATATTTACAAGAAGGATTAGACCTTACTGGATATGGGGATAAAATAATTCTTGGATAAGAAAATAAAATAGTAAATTAAAGAAGACGTCTTAGGACGTCTTTTATAAAATAATAATTAGTAATTAAAAGGATATATATTTAATGAGAAATCAAAATCACATATTAAATTTATAGACCTTTATAGGATGATTTTTAAACTTAATATGGCTTTTGATAGAAAATTTGATTTTTATGACATATTTCATTTGTTAATGGCTAAAACCCTATACCAATTACATGTATAAATGAAATTCGTCGAAATTTGATGCCTTTTAAGAAAAATCATTGAAATATCAATGGTTACATACGTGTTTCTTATAAAAAATAAGATAATTAGAAATTATCTAAGTTAAAAATATAACAATCAAAGATGAATACATAAAATCATAGTAAGACAGCACTAAGCTGTCTTTACTATAGATTATTTAAAGGATTTTTCTCGATAGCTTTCTTTATATCTTCATCTTCAATATGAGTATAAATTTGTGTTGTAGCTACACTCTCGTGGCCTAGAATCTCTTGCAATGCACGGATATCTACATTTCCATATCTATACATTAATGTAGCTGCTGTATGCCTTAATTTGTGAACTGAATAGATGGATGTATCAAATCCTGCTTTTTCTAAATATTTATCTATCATGTGTTGTATGGCTCTTTTGCTGATTCTATTTTTTCTTGTAGATATAAATAGGGCGGGTTCATATTTTCCGTCAAGATATTTATTTCTTATTATCTTATAGTTATCTAATATGTCTTTACAAGTATCAGATAGATAAATCATTCGTTCTTTGTTTCCTTTTCCTATAACTGTTAATCTATCTTCATTTGTTTTATTTATATCGATGCTTACAAGCTCGGATAATCTCATTCCTGTCGTTAGGAAGGTAAATACTATACATAAATCTCTATTTTTCAAAAATTCGTTTTTTTCTTTGGATATTACATTTAGTAATCTTTTTGTTTCTTGCAATGTAAGATAAATAGGTTGTCTTTTATTTGCTTTAGGATTTTTGAGTTTAGTTGTGATGTTTTTATCAATTATTTCAATATCACTATATAAATAATTGAAAAATGATCTTAAAGCGGCTATTTTTCGGCTTCTAGTGGATGATAGATCGTTTTTCTCATTGTCAAGATAACTTAAATATTGATATAAATCATTTAATTCCAATGAATTTAAGAATTTCTTGGTTACTTTTTTATTTATTTCTTTATTTTTTAATTCCGGATTAGAAATAGAATTTATTTCAGGATAAATTCTCAAGACTTCAAAATTAATAAATACAGTTAAGTCGTATTTGTATTCTTTAATTGTAGAAGGAGAAAGTCCTCGGATTGTTTTTAAATAATTTAAATAATCTTTTAAAATTAATGGAGTATCTGTCATAATTTAATCCTTTTTGTAAAAATAGTATTAATCTAACTTGTCGAGTCTATTGTATCATATTTTTATAGTTTTGTCACAAAATTATTATTTTGTGACAAAATTTTATAGTAGCTTTCACTCCTCTGTATTATATATTTGTGCTATTAAAATAAATTCATATTGATGTTTTTAATCCGTGCATGTGTTATAACTTTTCTAAATATTTATTTCTACTCTTATATCAATATTTTGTTTTTCTACTATCAGTATTTTATAAGCTCTAGCTTATATCATCTAATATTCTTATATCATCTAATATTAATGAACTTTTTATCATATTTTTATTTATGATATAATATCCCTATGAAAACTGTACTTATAACTGGATCTTCTAGCGGCATTGGAAGATCTATTGCCAAAAGATTAAATAATAAATATAATATTGTAATTAATTACAACAAACACAAAAAACAAGCTATAGATTTATTACTTGAACTTAGAAAGTCAAATCCTAATGTTATAGCTATAAAGGCTGATGTTTCTAATGAATTGGAAGTAAATAATATGTTTGAGATTGCTGAAAAGAATTTTTCAAATGTTGATATTCTTGTAAATAATGCCGGTATATCACATTACTCTTTAGTTCAAGAAACCAATTATTCTGACTTTAAAAGGGTAATCGAAACAAATTTAAATTCGGTATTTCTGTGCTCAAAAAGGGCGATTCCAAATATGATTAATAATAGATATGGTGTTATAATTAACATCTCCTCTATTTGGGCTAATGGAGCTAGTATGGAAAGTGCTTATAGTGCTTCAAAGGGTGCTATAAATTCATTTACTAAGTCTTTAGCTAAAGAATTATGTTATGAGAATATAAGAGTAAATGCCATAAGTCCTGGTGTGGTCAATACGGAAATGATGAATCGCGATTTTAATGAAGAAGAAAAAGAGTATATAAAATCGCAAATTCCGTTTAATAGATTTGCATCTCCTGATGAAATAGCTTCTCTTTTGGAGTATCTAATAAGTGATGATGCAAGTTATATTACAGGAGAAATAATCAATATAAATGGAGGTTTTTCGGCATGAAATATATTCTAAAGAATAGAATATTTGTATTTATTCTAATGGGACCTTTTATTATTTTATTTATGATCTTTACAATTGATATTTCAAAAAGACGTCAAAATAACTGACGCCTTTTTACATTAAATAATCTTTTGTATTTGTTCATATTCGCCAAATTCATACCAATATAAAAACATCTTGGATACTTTTTTATCTAGCGCATTTTCCAAAGCTTTTGCATACAAATTAAGCTGGTTTTTATATGAGTTTTTGTTGTTTTTGGTTGAATCAGTCTTTATATCTATTAAAATAATTTCATTGTCTATTTCACAGAAAATATCTATCTGACCATTAATATAAGTATCACTTTCTTTCATTAAGAAAGATTCTTCTTTTCTAAAAGAACTGGAATTTTCTATTAGATATTTTGTTAATTTATTTTCAAAGAAATTTAATATTTTATCATAATCTATAATTTCTAATTCTTCTTCTAGTAGTTTATAGTCTTTAACCATATTATTTATTTCTTCTTTTATAGAATCTATGGTGTGATTTTTTATACTAAGGTTTTGAAATACAGTATGGATTATACTTCCTCTATCTGCTGCGTTGATATTTTTCTTGCTATAAAAGTCTGGTATATCAAATGACATCTCTTTAAATTTATTAGACAATGTATTTTCGTAACCACTATTTCTATTATCGAAGTTTTTTGCAATTTCTGTTACAGATTTTTTGCTTGAAGTCTTTGTATCTTCTAAGTTGGGATATTTATATAATAAGATATCTTCTATTAAGTTTTTACAATCTTTATCATAATTATAAGAATTATACACTTCATAAAATTCGGACTTTATATCTTCTTTATCCAATTCATCTAAAGATTCGATTTTATTTATCTTAATTATATCTTTGTTTTTAAAGTTATCAGTCTTTTTATCAATTCCTAAATCTTCTCCAAAAATTTTATCTTTAGATAATATTGATATAATCCAATCCATATAGCTATTTAGATTCAAATAATTAGTTTCTTTTGATATATTATTAATTTTTTCTTCTTTAAGATTGTATTTCCCACTTATTATCATTTTATTTATTGCTCTAGTCATTGCAACATATAAAACTCTCATCTCTTCTCTTTTGTTTTCTATATCTATTCTATCCAATATCAGCGATTTTCTTGGCGTAGATATTTTTATTTTCTTTTGAAAATCGGTTATGGAAATTCCAATGCCTAATTTATCATCAAAAAGTATATCAGCTTTCTTGTCTTTATTGGAAAAAGATTTATTAGCATTTGCAATTATAACTACAGGAAATTCCAATCCCTTGCTCTTATGGATTGTCATAAGTCTTACAAGATTTTCATTTTCTGATAAATTTCTTAAAGAATCAGATATATTGTTATTCCCTTTTTTTAAATCATCTACGTAGTTTAAAAAACCATACAATCCATTATCATAGACTCTTTCATATTCTTCCATTTGGCTTATTATTTTATCTACATTTTCTATCCTTTCTTTTGATCTATCTCTTGATAAAAGAAAATTATAGTATCCGCTATCTTCAAATATATAGTAACCAAATTCAAATAGACTCATTTCTTTAAGCTTTATGTTGTATTCATCTATTTTTTTTGTAAAAAAATTTATTTTTTCTTTTATATGATCTTCATTATCATAGTTATAAAAACATTCATAGAAATCCTGATATTCTTTAATTTTTCCATTTAATTTTATCTTCAAAATCTCATCTTCATTAAAATTAAATATTTCACTTATAATTACAGAGAGTAGATTCATGTCATCTTTTTTATTAGCTATTATCTTTAAAAGTTTTATAAAGAAATCTATTTCTATGTTTTCAAATCCTATTTTTTCCATATCAGAAAAATATGGAATATTAAATTCTTTAAGCTTTTCAGTATAATCAGAAATATTTGTTGATGTTCTAAATAGAATTGCAATATCTTTATAATCATATCCTTCCATTATAAGATTATTTATGGCGTATGCAATAGAAGTTTCTTCGCTGAGACTTTTATCTAATATATTTATTTCTACTTTGGGATTTTTGTTTTCAAATAAAAGATCAGAATAAAGTCTATGATTTCCATTTTTGTAATCAATTGAAGATATTTCTTTTGTCATAAGTCTATCAAAAATAAAATTATTAAACTCTATTATATCTTTATCAGTTCTAAAATTTCTATTTAAATCAATTCTTTTGCTATTTGAATCGTTTTTATAGTCTTCTAGTTTTTCCAAAAATAATTCTGGATTTGCAAGCCTAAATTTGTATATGGACTGTTTTACATCACCTACAAAAAACAAATTATCATTTGATTTTAACTTATCAATTATATAATTTTGAATTGAATTAGAATCTTGGTATTCATCAAAAAATATATATTTATATTTTTTCCTCAATTCATTTCTTATATTTTCATCATCCAAAAGTTCTATTAATCTATGTTCTATATCATTGAAATCTAGGGCGTTTTTTTCCTTTTTCATATTAGTATAAATATCTGCAAATCTTTTGGTTAGGACATATAATTCATTTAGAACTTTATTTTCTTTAACTTTTAATTTTGATAGAATTTCATCATCTTTATTAAATACCTTTTTTTGAAGTTCTTTAAATGCTTCCTTATAAATATTTCTTCTATTTCTAAGCTCTTCTACATCATAAGAATCTTCATCTTTTGATGATCTTATTTGTCCTGTAAAGCTTATATTAGACACTTCTTCTATAAATTTATTCCGGTTATCTTTAAAAGAATATGCTTTTTCAAATTTTTTTAAATCATCTTCAACTATTGAAATTTTCTTTTCTTTTATATTAAATAATGATATATCATCTAATGTGTTTTTTATTAGAAAGAGAATTTCTTTATACTCATTTAAAAATACTTCTTTAAATTTATCATAAGAGCTATTATCATCAATTTTTTCTTTAAACCATTCAAATGGTCTAATTTCTGATTGCAGGAATTCATAAGTCTTTATTATAATATCTTTTTGTTTATCATCACTTCTACCAGATGAAAAATTTTCTAAAAACATTTTAAAATCATCATTATCAAAAATCTTCTCATATTCTTCATCAAATAATAGATCTATAGCATCTTTTTTCATTATTATAGACTGATTGCCGGTAATAATTGAGAAATTTGGATTTAAATTGTCAAAAAAATAGAAATTTTCTCTTATCGTATCTGACGCAAAAGAATGAAGTGTTTGAATATGTGCTTTAGGTAATTTGTTTAATTGATCTATTATATACTTTTTATCAGAATCTTTTTCTTTTAATTTTTTTGTGAGTTCTTCTTTGATTCTATCTTTCATTTCGATACTAGCTTTATTAGTAAATGTAACTATTATCATATTAGATATATCTTTTCTATCAGATAGAATTAATTTTATAACTCTATCAACTAAGACTCTGGTTTTACCGCTTCCTGCAGCTGCAGATACTATTATATTTTTATCTCTTATATCTATGGCTTCTTGTTGTTCTTTTGTATAAATTATGCTCATATTATCACTCTATTTTAAATCTTTAAGTTTTATATCTTCTGGAATTCTTATTCTAAACTTATCTAATATATTATCAAATTTACAGATACTTTTATAATCACAGTAATCACAAGCAAAGAATTTGCTGGTCTTTATTGGATTAAGTTTTATATTTCCGTTTCTCATATCATCTACAAATTTTTTAATCAACTTTTTAAGATGATTGTTTATTTTCTCTATTTCTTTCTTATCTAATACATTATCACATTTTGATATGTCCTTTTTGGCTCTTCCCTTTAAAGAAAATACGGTAATCAAATTTGTATTACTATAGTTTTCATCCATTGCATTTATAGAATCTATATTATCTAGTATAAGTCCTTCCATTTTGTATTTATCGGTATTGAATTCATCTAAGTTCTTTTTGGATAGATTTTCATCATCAATTGATCTAATGGTATCTTTTAAGGATATATAGAAAGTTCCACAACCTATAAATCCAGATTCTTCGATTGACATCATATATATTAGTAATTGCATATCAATACCATTTAGAACATCTTTTATAACAAATTCTTTATTACCTGTTTTATAATCTATTATTCTTATATAATCTTTGTATCTATCGATTCTATCAATTCTACCCTCAAATATTATGTCGTCAGTTATCTTAACTTGTGGATAATTAGAATTTTCTCCAAACCATTTTTCTGTATCTTCTATCTTAAATTTTCCACTTTCAAGTTGTTTTTTTATATAAGAACTTGATTTTTTAGTTTCCTCTTTAATATTTTGTAGAAGATAGTTATTTTTTTTGTCGTTTTTTCTTATGGTATCAAGATTTAAATTTACATCTTTGTCGAAATTTTTTTCAATAAATTCATTGATGCCATTTTCATCTATATTATAGTTATCTTTTATTTCATTTGTAACTCTTTGTATATTTGAATGAACAAGACTTCCAACTTCAAGTGCATTTATATCATAGTCTTCTTTTATATGTGGTTTTATTACATATTCCATAAAATGTTTATAAGGACATTTTGCATAAGAATCTATTTCACTTACACTCATTTTCTTATTGGAATAATCTTTTATAAGATCTTTTGATACATTCTTCTTATTGTTGTTGTAAAATAGTCCTCTATTAAAGATTTCTATAATATCTTTTTCTCTTAAGAAATTTAGATAGGAAATAGTATATTTTTTATCCTCATTTGAAATTTCTTCGTTTTTCTTTAATCTCCATAAGTTATTAAATATTTTTTTGGAAAATAAATCTTTGCTATATAAGAGATTATTATATCCCAAATTAAATAAATTTATTATCCTTATATTTGGGAAAATATCATTTTTTATTTGAATAATTTCTCTTGAAATTCCTAGAGCTTCTCCATCTTTATTAGTATATGAATAAGAAATAAATAGTTTCTTTGCATTTGAAGCTAATTTATAGAAATTTAGAAAATCAACTTTGTTGTTTTTTGTTGATCTTATATTTATATTATTTTGCTTTAGGTTTTCTAATTCTTCTTCCTTCAAAATTTTATTTTCATCTTCTCTACTTGGAAAATAAAGATCATTAAGTCCTATAAAATATTGGATTTTTCTTGAATTTTGCTTACTTCTCGTAAAATTTCCTATGCTTATTTGATCTTTTGATGGAGGTATTATTCCTATTTCTATGTTTTTTAGTCCTGCAAAAAATATCTTATAATAGTTAGAAAAACTTGTTTTCCTATCAGATAATAGATCTACTAATTGCTCTATACAGTTTATGAATTTTTCCCACACTTGCTGAATCTGCTCATATAAATCGAGTTCTCCATCTTTCTTTAGTCTATTTTGATAATTGATAATCCCTTCTTTTATTTCATCTGTTGAAATAAGTTCAAATACCTTAATAGAGAATTCTTTAAAAGTTGCTTTATTTTTGCTAAATTCATAGAAATCATTGTAATTATTTAGTATCTTATCTCTTACTTTATTTACAGATTTAAGTTCATTTTTCTTATATTCTAATAATTTTAAGTCGTTTTCATAAAACTTTTCATCAAGAATAAAATACTTATCGTCTAAAAACATTTTATGCTTGATTTTTCTTGTATTTATATAATTTATGAAGCTATATTTATCTTCATTTGTTATATTCTTATCATTAAATAATGGCGAAGTTACAAAGAAAAATAAGTCATCTTTTTTAAAATCAAATACTGAAAGGTTCAAATAACTTATGATGGATTTTATTATATTATTATCGGATAATGGATAAGATTTATCTATGAAATATGGGATATTATACCTTTTAAAAATTTTTTCGATAATATTTTCATATTCGTTGTAATTAGATACACTAATAGATATATCATTATACTTAAGACCATCTTTTTTGATTTTCTTATTTATAAATATAGCAAGATTTTCAATTTCTTCTTCTGTATTTTTGTTTTCAACAAAGAAAATATTATCTACACTATCTGAATAAGGATTTGGATCAAAACTCAAAAAATTATCTAGGAGATGATTTATATCTTTACTTATTTCATTATCTTTTGAGCTTATATATGTTTTTACAGAAAAACAATCTTTTAATTTTCTTATAAAGTTATAAGAAGTATCAAATAATTCAAAATTTCCAGAAGAAAAAGGAACATTTGATAAAATTACAGGATCTATAACAGAAGAAATTGTGATATTTGCTCCTATTTTCTCAAGTTCTTTTATTAAGTCAATTTGTTGAGCGCTCATATCAGTAAAATTATCAAAATAAAAATTATATTCTTTTAAAAAATCACTCTTTGATATCTCTTCTATAACTTGTAGTAGTCTGTCTTCGTTATCTACATACTTTCCATTTATAACTTTCTCATAATTTTTATATATTAGATTAATATCTTCTAATTTGTCTTTCATTGACTTATTCATATCTTTAGATAAGATTTCATCTATACTATCGCAGTTTATATTTTCTTCTTTTAATTCAGATATAAGTTTTGAAATATTTTCTATAAACCCTTCATTAATGCTATTATTTTTAAAAACTTTTAAATTATCGTTTAAATCAGTTAAAATACCCGTAATAAGCATGTTTTTACCAATATCTGTTATTAAATTTTTCTTCAAACCTCCAAGCCTTTGGAGTATAAATCTTGAAAACGAACTAAAGCTTAAGACTTTTGCATCTATTGTTGTGTGTTTTCCAGTGTTTTTTTCTAAATAATTTATAAAATCAATATCTGTCTGTAAAGTAAATTGTTCTGGTACAATCAGAAAAGATTTTTCATTTGAACTAAGTTTGTTACAAATAGCTTTATAAATTATTTTACTATTTTGTGCTTGATATTTTGAAACCAATAAATTTATCAAACTACCACCTCTATATTACTTCCATTCTCTTTAGTATAATTTACAAGTATCTTAGATGGGAATGCATCTTTAATATCTTGAACATGACTTATAATTCCTATTAATCTGTCATTATAGCTTAAACTTTCTATTACATTTATGGCATTATCCAGATAATCCTTACTTAATGTACCGAATCCCTCATCAATAAATAATGTATCTATCTGTATTCCACCACTTTCGTGGCTTATTTCATCTGATAATCCTAACGCAAGTGAAAGACTTGCAAGAAAAGTCTCTCCACCAGAAAGAGTTGATGAAGGTCTTATTTTTCCTGTATTTGAGTCAAATATATCTATATCAAGCCCAGACTTCTTTCCCCCCCCACTAGATGAATTTCTGATCATCTCATATTGTCCATTGCTAATCTTTTTTAATCTTTTATTGGCAAATTCTAAGATTCTATTAAAATAATAAATCAAAGTAAAAGTTTCAAAATTTAACTTTTCTCTGCCAGATACATTTCCTATTTCTCCATTAGCTATTTTAGAAAGATTAGAGATTATTTCGAATTCTTTAAAATTATTTTCGTATTTTTCTTTGAAATTGATTATATTATCTCTAATATTTTCTAATTCTTTTTTATCAATGTTTTGTGTGTGGAAATTCTTATCCAAACTAGAAATTTCATCTTTAATATATTGTATATTCTCTTCGATAATTTCTATATCTATAAGCTTTTTATCTTTATAAGTTAAGAATTCATTATACATAAAGTTTAGATTAGATACTCTATTTGTATACTCTTTAAGTCTATTTTCATTATATGACAAGTTTTCATAAAAACTAAGAGAGCTTCTGTAATCATCATTATTTTTGAAAGTATCGTTAAGTTTATCATGAAATTTATTTCTTTTTGTTATTAACTCGTCTAAGCTATTTTTTATAAATCCGTTCAAATTCTCATTTAAAGATATTATTCTTATTTTTTCATCATTTAATCTTTTAAGATTATCTCTTATCTCTTTTATACGTAGTTTCCATCTTTTAATATTGGTATTTATTATATCTATATCTTTTTTTAAACTATCACTATCTTCTGATAGTATTTTTTTGTTTTCTTCTATTATATTTTTTTTGATAAAATAATTTTCTTTAATTTCATCAATCTTAGACGCATAAACATCTATATTAGATTTTTTTGATTTAAAATCTTCTAATTTTATTTTATTTTCTTCTATGCACTTTTCTATTTTTTCTAAGATCACTTTTAGCTCTATACTGTCTTTGTCAAATTTTTCCTTTTCCAAAGAATATTGTTTTTTTAAAGACTCTATATCTTTTATATTTATATCATTATATTCTGATAATTTTAGTTCTATATCTTTGATTTCTTTTTCTATTATTCCGTTTTTTATTTTTAATTCATTTAGAACTTTTTCTATACTATCGTAATCTTTATTATTATCTATATCTATTTCTAATTTATCCAAATTATGTTCGTGCTTTGTATTACAAACAGGACATATTCCAGTATCATTTATTTCATCTATAAATTTATTTATAATTATGTTTTTTCTATTACTTAATGCTATTTTTTCTAGTTTTTCATTTTCTATTATTGTGATATTAAGTTTTGATAGCTCTTTTTTCTTACTTTCTAATTTAATGGATAGATTATCTTTTTCTGATAGCTTGTCCAATTTTTCTTTTATGTTTCTATCCTTATCTTGCAATTTCATGTCAAGCTTAATATTAGCGAACTTTTTTTCGTTAATGTCTAACTTTTCTTTTTGATAGTTCTCTATTATAGATTCTATATTTTTGATACTATTTTCTATATAATCTTTGGATGAAATTTTTTCATTTAGATCTTTATATTCTTTATCTATTATATAGAAGTCTTTTTCTATATTTTTTAATTTAAGATTTTTTTCCAACAATTCGTTTTTTAAGTATAGATCCTTATTTGAATTTTCTAACTTTTCTTCTAATTCTTTGATTATTTCATCGCTATTTGAATACTCTTTTAGTTTATCGCAAATTTTATTTAATTTTATTTTATTATCATTTAAATTATCGTTATAATTTTTTATCTTACTGTCTAATTCAATATATGAATTTTCAAGAAAACTTATTTCGTATGCTTTCTTTGAAAGAGTAATTTCTCTACTAAGATTTTCATATTCTTTCTTTTTTTGATTAAGAAGTGATAATTCATTTTCTATGTCCTTAAATTTTCTTATATTTTTATTTAAGTTTATGGAATATTCTCTGTTTTTTTGTTCTTTTTCTAATAAATTAGTCTTTTCTAATCTATTATTTGTTATTTTTTTAATAGAATCATCTATTTCACAAATCATAGCATCTAAACTATCTATTATTTTATCAAATTCAAAAACATCAATTGATTCATCTTCTAATTTCTTCTTAAAATCTTCTCTTTTGTTTATTTCTAATAATAAGCTTTTTTTAAGATTATCTCCATCTTGTTTTTTCTCTTTTGCTTTATCTTTTAGTTTAATTTCTAAATCTTTATATAAACTTGTTTTAAAAATTTCTCCAAGAATTTGTCTTTTTTCATTTGAGTTTGCACTTAAAAATTCACTGAATTCTCCTTGAGCTAATAATGCTACCTTTTTAAATTGATTATTGTCAAGTCCTATTATTTCTTTTATTTTATCTTTTACTTCATTTACCTTTTCTGAAATAAGAATTTCTTCACCATCTATAATCTTCCAAAGATATACCGAATGAGAGATGTTTTTTGCTCTCTTAGTTTCAACTGCTCTTTGCTTAGGTATTCTTTTTATTCTATAGATTTCATTTCTGATCATAAATTCAAAATCTACATAGGTATATGAATCATTTTCTGTTAAGAAATCACTTCTTAAATTTTCATCATTAACATTTTTTCTTGCGATTTCTCCATATAAAGCATATACTATTGCATCAAAAATAGTTGTTTTGCCAGCTCCTGTATCTCCAGATATAAGAAAAATATGAGAATCATAAAGTTCTGTAAAATCAATTGTTATTTTATTTTTATAAGTGATAAATCCTTCTAATTCAAGCTTTATTGGTTTCATTTATATCCTCTAAAATATCTTTTATTACGCTTTGTTCATGTTCTTCTATTTTTCTATCCATCTTGTATTTATAAAATTTATCAAAAAGAGATAATGTATCATTTCCTTTTATATCAAAATCGAAATCATCGTCATTATTAATTATTCTTTTTTCATATATTATATTTACGATATGATCAAATTTAGACTTTAATATATTTATTGCATCTTCTACTATTGCTTCATCTTTTAGTACTACTTGTATATAGTCACTACTTTTTTCATAATTTAAAATATTTTCAAAGTAGTCGTTTATAATTTTAAAATCTCTTAATGGCTTTATTGGAATTTTTGTTATTTGTAGTTTGTCTGTTAAATCTACTAGTGTTATTGTTTTCTTATCATTTACCTCAGAAAAAGAATATTTCATAAATGTACCTGAGTATCTTATCTTTTCATCTAACACATAATGAGCTCTATGAAGATGTCCTAATGCAACATAATCAAAGTTTTTAAATATTTTAGCATCCATTGCATCATTACCACCAATAGTAAGAGGTTTTTGATTATTATCATAAGCATTTTCTGATTCATAACCTGTTTCTGATGCATAGCAATGGGTTATAAGAACATTTCTATCGTTGTAACTGATACTTTCTAGTAGATAATTATATAGGTCACTATAATTTTCTATTTCTTTGTCTTTAAATACTGTCCTTGCTTTTTGAATTGATATATAACTTATAGGATAGAAATTTATTTTCCCATATTCATCTTCTAATGTAATACAGTCCGTGTCAGAATACTCTCCATATACAAAATAATTAAATTTCTCAAAAAATTTTTTAGAATATGATAATCTTTTATGTGAATCATGATTTCCTGCTATTGCAATAACTTTTATCTTGTATTTAAATATAAGTTCTTCTATAAACCATTCATATAATTCAAGTGCTTCATTAGAAGAGATTAGTTTATCATATACATCTCCTGCAATTATAACTAGTTCTACTTTATTTTTGTTAGCAATATCAATTATTTGTTCTAATGCATATTTTTGATCTTCTATTAATGAATAATTGGAAATATTTTTCCCTATATGAAGATCTGATAGGTGTAAAAATCTCATTTTATCCTCTTGTGAAAGTTATATCATTTTTCTTAGAAAGATATGGATTGTATTTATAGCCTTCTTCACTAAATTCTTTGATCTTAGATATATCATCTACTTTATTTTGAATTAAATATTTTAACATCTTTCCTCTCATTTCTTTAGTCCAAGCTACAACAGATCTATATTTTCCATTTCTATTATCTTTGAAATTTATAGTTATAAAATTTTGATTGTCTTTGACGTATTTTGATATCAATTTTGAATATTCATTACTAGCCAAATTTATTATTGTATCTTCATTTTTATAAAGACTCTCATAAATTTTATCTGACCAAAATTTATACATATCTATAAATTTAACTCCCATATCTAATCTATAATCTCTTATGCCGGTAAATGGTTTTAATAATCCATATAATGCGGATATTATCCTAACATGTTCATTTAGATAATTTAGATCACGGAAATCTTTTTCACTAAATTGCTTATACACAAGTCCATCATAACTAAATATTGCAGGATTATTAAGATTATCAAAGTCAAATTCCTTATAATCATAGTATACTTTTATAGCTAAGCTATCATTTAATTTAAACATATTAGCTATTTCAGAAAGAGAAAGCTTCCTGATTTCTTCTACCAAAATCTCGCTTTCTCTTTTAAATAACAAGTCTTCTGTCTCGTATTTTTTTATTTGATTAAATCTCTTTGCTGGAGATATAATTATTTTCATTAAATTCCCTCAATTATAATTGCATCTACAACTTTTTTGAATGCTATAAGATTTGCAGCCGTCTGATAATCGCATGAACTTCTAATCTTTTCGTTATAGATAGATTCTGCCATCTTCTCCATATTTTCTTTTAGCATATCATCACTTTTCTTAAAATTCCAATATATATAATTGCTATCTTGACTCATTTCAAACACTGAAGACATTACGCCTCCTGCATTAGCAGCCTTTGCTGGCAAAAATACTATATTACTATTAAGTATTATATCTTTGGCTTCATTATTTGTAGGCATATTAGCACCTTCTGCAATGTATTTTATACCATTATTTAATAAATTCATTGCATCATTTTTATTTATTTCATTTTCTGTGGCACATGGTAGTGCAATATCAGCTTTTATATTCCAAGGTCTTTCTCCTTCAAAATATTTGGCTGTTTTAACAAATTTTACATACTCAGAAATTCTTTGTTTTTTAATTAATTTTATTTCTTTTAAGATATCTATATCTATTCCATTTTCGTCATAAATAAATCCATTTGAATCACTAGCTGTTATACACTTGGCTTTTAATTCATTAGCTTTTTCTATTGCATGGATAGCTACATTTCCAGAACCTGAAACTAATATTTTCTTATCTTTTATATCAAAATTATCTTTTTTCATTATATGATTAAGAAAATATACTAAACCATATCCAGTAGCTTCATTTCTACCAAGAAGTCCTCCAATGGTGTTTGGTTTACCACTTATTGTTCCATCAAATTTTCTTGTAAGCTTTTTATAATGTCCAAAAAGATAACCTATCTCTTTTCCAGATACTCCAATATCTCCTGCAGGAATATCTGTATATGGTCCAATATATCTATAAAGTTCATTCATAAATTCTTTACAAAAATTCAAGATTTCATTATCGCTTTTCCCTTTTGGATTGAAATCACTACCACCTTTTGCTCCTCCTATTGGAAGATTTGTAAGAGCATTTTTAAATGTCTGTTCAAATCCTAAGAACTTTAAAGTGTCTAAATCAACAGTTGGATGAAATCTAAGTCCTCCTTTGTATGCTCCTAAAGCATTATTGAACTGAACTCTATAACCATTATTTACTCTATTTATTCCATTATCATCCACCCATGATACTTTAAATTGGATTACCCTATCTGGAGTTGTTAATTTTTCTAATATAGCTTTTTTTCTAAATATTTCTTCGTTTTCTTCGATATAATTACTTATGGAATTTAAAAAAGCACTTGTGGCTTCATAAAATTTCCCATCTTTTTCTTTTTTTATTTTTTCTAATATTTCATTTATATATTCCATAGTATTCTCCTTCGTATATTATAGTTGTAGTAATAAATACTACATTTTGTTCTCAATCCCAAATTC
>JAUMZM010000026.1 GCA_030528125.1 Tissierellia bacterium | reverse complement strand
ATGTTGGGGAGAATCGAAACTCCCCTAATTCCCTCCCCTTTGGTAAGAAAGAAAATATCTATACAAAAGTAAAACTAAGCTAAAAATAATTACTTATTAATCCATTTCTATCTTAATTAATCGCTTTATATCTTAATATAAATCAATCATATAACTTATAACAGAATTCTATCATTTTCTTCTAGAATCGTATTTCCATTTGGTACTATTAGCCTTCCATCGTCTTTTTGAATCATAATTATAAGACCTTTGTTTTCGGTATTTATATCTTTGATTCTTTTATTTACCCATTCGTGCTGGTTACCAAGATTTATCTCGAAGAGTTCTTCTCCTTTTTTGTCAAAATAGGATTTTCCTCCAATTACGACTACATCTTTGCATTTAAGAATGGTATTGCCGTTTGGGATTATTGATTTGCCATCTCTTTCAATCTTTGCAATTATGATATTAAATGAAATATTTATATCAGATATCTTCTTATTAATCCAAGGGGAGTTTTCCTTTATATTTACTTCTATAAACCCAATCTCTGTCTTATCTGAATAATAGTTAAATGTTCTTAGGACAGAATCGTTTATGCTAAACATATTTAGCTTATCTGTTACAAATGGAAGAAGACTTCCTTGAATTAGAAGAGAGAATATACATATTACAAATACTGTGTGGAATATGTCAAATGAAAGATTTACATTGTTATTAATTGCCATTATTGCAAATGCTATCGCTGCGGCTCCTCTAAGTCCTGCAAAAGATATTAGAAATATTTGATTTGTCTTTAGCTTAAATGGCTTCATTAAAATATATACAACGACTGGTCTTATAACCATTGACATAAATATCATAATTATAAGTCCTTGCGGGATTACCTTTACTATTTGACCTACATTTGATAATAATCCCAATAAGAAGAACATTGCTATTTGAAATATAGTAGAAAGCCCATCATAGAAGAATACGACATCTCTTTTCTTCTTAAATTCGTGATTACCAATATATATTCCAAAGATATATACTGCAAGGTAGCCATTTCCCATAAAATAATCTGTAATTGCATATATTCCAATCATGGATGCTGCTATAAATAATATAAATATACCATCTTCGTCCATGTCGGTTTTTTCGGTTATTTTGAAAAATAATTTCCCTCCCAAAAATCCCAATGCTAGTGCTATTACAATTTGCTTTATTATAAGGGCTGGAATTGAGATATCCTTTCCTAGAATAAATGATACAAAGATCATTGTCATTGTGTAAGCTGTAGGGTCATTTGATCCGCTTTCAACTTCAAGAAGGGATGCGGTATTGTATTTTAAGTTTAGATTTTTGGATACGAGAATATTAGATACGGATGCGAAGTCTGTAGAACCTACTACAGAGCCTAGAAGCATTGATTCAAGGAAACCAAACTTTAACACATAATGACAGAATAAGCCTGTAAGTGTTGCTGTTAGAATTACGCCAAGAGTTGAAAGAACTACGGCTTTATTTAAAACAGGACTTGCCATTGTGATATTTGTTCCAAATCCACCATAAAACATTATTATTATAAGAGAAATTGTGGCTATTTCATTGGAAAGGTGGAAATCATTAAATTCTACTCCCAAAGATGAGAACAATACTCCAAGACAAAGAAACAATAACAAGGCAGGTATTCCTGATTTATTGGAGAATTTAGTAGCAACTATTGCAAGAAATGCTACCAAAGTTATAAGCAATAAATTCATATATCCTCCTAGAGTTTTTGATATTTTTAACAATATACTACATTTATATAAAATTACCATATAAATACTATGTAGAATCTAAACTAAAAATCGCAAGAATTACAATTAATATTGTGATAAAATAAAAAAGATTATAAATTTGAAGGAGAAAATATGGGAAAACAAAAAAGGCACATTAAAAAAATTATATCTGTAATTATTATAGTTATCATAGCTTTATTTGTTATAAAATATTATAATTCAAAAGAAAAAGTTGATTCTGAATATCTTGGTTCCAGATTAACTAAAGTTGGAGAATTAACTACTGTAAAATTAAATTACAATGGTTTTGCAGAATACGAGGATAAGGGAGTTCCAATATTTAATAAATCAAACTTTCTTATGACTTATGAAGCTGTTGTAAGAGTTGGAATTGATTTGGAAAAGACTAATGTAAAAGTAGATAATGATAATAAGACTATAATCTTAGATATACCTAAAGCTAAGATACTGGATGTAAAGATCAATCCAAGTTCTATTAAGTATTATGATACTAAGTTTTCTTTGTTTAATATGGACCAAAAAGAAGATGCAAATAAAGCTCAAGATTTAGTTGAAAAACAGGCTTACAAAGAAGTAAGTCAAATGGGAGTTATAGATTCTGCCAATGAGCAAGCTCTAACTCTTATAAAGGGTCTTTTGCAAGATGCAGTACCTAAAGATTACACTTATAAGCTTAAAGATGGAAATAATACAGATAATTTAACAAGTAGTAATAATTAAAAAAACTCGTCATTTGACGAGTTTTTTATTATTATTATTCAGCTTTTGCAGTATCTGCTATTGATTGTAGGTAGTTATTTTGGTCGACTAGAGTTGCTTCAGTAACTGCATCTTCTCCAGCATCGCTTATTGCTTTTTCTATTTCTTCTGCTGTTTTTCCTGCTGCGAAGTTTTGGATATCTTCGTAGTTTTCGTTAATTGATTTTGTAGATTCAGCGTTTTCTTTCATAAGTTTTGAATAAGCATCTTGATTTATAACTTTGCTTATTAGTGGAGCATCCTTGAAGTTTGTTCCAAATTCTCCATCAGCACTTGGAAGTGGTGTTCCATCCATGTATTGATATTCATCAATACTTGCTGCTGCTATTTTGTCGCCATCCATTGCTACAAAAACTTCTGCAAATGACTTATCGCCATGTGGTGTTGAAATATTTCTTTTTATCTTAAGATTTGCTATATCGCTTGTTTTGCCTACTGATTGCATTCTATCATTTTCTGCAGCTTTTATTATAGCTTCGATGTATCCTTTTGTGCTTACAAGTGTTGATTCACTTATTGCATCTACGATATCATCGCCCTTTTCCTCAACTTCTTTGGAAAGCTCATCAATTGTCTTTCCATTTACATATTCTTCTATTGCATTATATCCTTCTTTTAAAGTTTTTGTTGCATTTGCGTGTTCTTTCATAAGATTTGAATAATATTCTTCGTTTTGAAGTTTGCTAATTAGAACTTTGCCTGCAACTGCTCCATTTCCAAATTCTCCATCTGATGCTGGAACTGGTTTTATCTCCTCGCTATTATCCATGTATTGATATTCGTCAATACTTACATCATAGATTGTTTCTCCATCTGTGATTACTGCAATTGAGCTAAATGACTTGTCTCCTTGTGGATTGGATACGCTACGTCTTAGGAAGAACTCTTGGCCTTGTTTTGAAGTTTGGCTAGAATCTTCATTGCTTTCTACGTTTGATTTGTTTCCGCATGAAGCAAGAAACATTGTTGCTGCCATAAGCATGGCTGTTATTTTTAACTTTTTCATATAAATCTCCTTGTATTTTTATATTATAAATGATAGCATTTTTTTAGAAATTTATCAACATTTAATGGATTGACGCAAAACTATGACAATTTTTTGCTTTTTAATTTTTGGGCCTAAATATAATTTATGTTTTTATAATAAGTTATGATATAACTAATTAACAAAAACTACTACAAATATTTATATTAAACTCAAGTGACTTTTTTAATCAAAAGTAGTAACATTATATGGTGTAGTAACACTATATTGTTATCGGTAGTTTAAATATACTATATATAGTATAGAGAAAGGACAATAATGCAAGTTAAAAAAAGAGATGGAAAAGTTGTCGATTTCGATAATTCCAAGATAGAGATTGCCATAAGCAAGGCCTTTGACTCGGTTGGCTCTGCAATTATGGCTGACAAGCTTTCTTTAATGAGTGGAAATATCGAACAGACTATTTTAAAGAAATATCCGAAAGATCATATTATTACAGTTGAGCAGATTCAAGATTTGGTAGAACTTGAGCTAATCAACGAGAAATATTATAGAGAAGTAAAAAGCTACATTCTATACAGAGCAAGACATGCGATGGATAGAAAGGTTGTATTAGATTTTAGAAAATATATAAAGGATGAAAATGTAATTTCTATTATAAATTCAATCCAAGATGAGTTTGATAATCAAAGATACTCTATCGAAAATCTTTATTTGAAATTTGAATCCTTTACAAAGCCAAATATGACTGAAGAAAGCTATCTTTTGGCTATTATAAAGGCTGCAAGCGAGCTTACAAGCAAGGAAAGTCCTGATTGGGAAATAATTGCTGCAAGATTTATGATGTATAGGTTAAATAAAGGCATCGATTCTAGAATGCAAAAGCTTGATATAAAGGATTTTAAGTCTAAGATTAAATTTCTAACAGAAAATAATCTATATGGAAAATACATCTTAGAAAATTACACAAATGATGAGATAGATGAGCTTGAAAGCTATCTTGATTTCAAAAGAGATAATTTATTCAATTACTCAGGACTTGATCTTGTAATAAAAAGATATCTTATAAGAAATCACGACGGGGTAGTATTAGAGAAGGTTCAAGAGATGTTTATGGGAATTTCCATGCATCTTGCGATAAAAGAAAAGAACAAAGTGGAATTTGCAAAGAAACTCTACGATATTCTTTCAACATTGAAATTAACAATGGCAACACCTACAATGAGTAATGCCAGAAGACCATTTCATCAACTATCAAGTTGCTTTGTAGATACAGTTCCTGATACATTAAAAGGAATCTATCGCTCTGTTACAAGCTTTGCAGAAGTTTCTAAGCATGGCGGAGGAATGGGATTATATTTTGGTAAGGTTCGTGCAAATGGATCTGATATAAGAGGATTTAAGGGAGTTGCAGGCGGAGTTATAAGATGGATTAAGCTTGCAAATGACACAGCAGTTGCAGTAGACCAGCTTGGAGTAAGACAAGGATCAGTTGCAGTATATCTTGATATGTGGCATAAGGACATGCCAGAGTTCTTGCAATTAAGGACAAATAACGGGGATGACAGAATGAAAGCCCATGACGTATTCCCAGCAATAAGTGTTCCAGATATATTCTGGAAGATGGCAAGAGATAAGATAAACGAAGATTGGTATATGTTCGACCCACATGAAATTCTTATGAAAAAAGGCTATGCACTTGAAGATTTGTATGGAGAAGAATTCGAAAGAAGATATGAAGAGCTAAAAAAGGACAAAGATATCTCCAAAAGAATAATACCTGTAAAAGATATGGTAAGACTTATAATAAAATCATGGACAGAAACAGGAACACCATTTGTGTTTAATAGAGATACAGTAAATAAGCTAAATCCTAATAAGCACAAGGGAATGATTTATTCATCAAATCTTTGTACAGAAATCGCTCAGAATATGAGTCCATCAGAAACCATATCAACAAAGATAGAAGATGAGAATGGTGATACAATAATAGTAAATAAGCTAAAGCCAGGAGATTTTGTAGAATGTAATCTTGCAAGTCTTGTACTTGGAAATATTGATGTAAATGATAAGAAAGAATTAGAAAGCGTAGTAAGCGTTGCAATAAGAGCATTAGATAATGTAATTGATCTAAATTACTATCCAACACCATTTGCCGAAGTTACAAACAAAAGATACAGAGCAATAGGACTTGGCACAAGCGGATATCATCACATGCTTGTCAAAAACGACATAAGATGGAGTGAGAAAGATAGACATCAAGAATTCGTTGATAGAGTATATGAAGATATCAACTACTTTGCAATAAAAGAAAGCAACAAAATCGCCAAAGAAAAAGGAAGCTATAAGTACTTTGAAGGAAGCGACTGGGATAATGGAGATTACTTTAGACTAAGAGATTATAATAGCCAAAGATGGCAAGAATTAGAAGAAGAAGTTCACAAAAACGGACTTAGAAATGGCTATCTATTAGCAACAGCACCTACAGGATCTACATCAATCATTGCAGGAACAAGTGCAGGAGTAGACCCTATAATGAATAGATATTTCTTAGAAGAAAAGAAAGGCTCAATACTTCCAAGAGTAGCACCTTCACTTACAACCAAGACATTTTGGCTATACGAAAACGCCCACGAAATCAATCAACAGACAACAGTTGAGATGACAGGAGTAAGACAAAGACATATTGACCAAGCACAATCAATAAACTTATATATAACAAATGACTACACAATGCGTCAGATTCTAAACCTATATATAAGAGCTTGGGAATGCGGAGTAAAATCAATTTACTATGTAAGAAGTAAGTCACTAGAAGTTACAGAATGTGATTCCTGTGCTTCATAGAAATAAGGAAATCTAATTTGATTAGATTTCCTAAATACATAAGGAGATAAAATGTCAAAAGAACTAAAAAGAAGAGGAATCTTTAACGAAAACGGAGATATCGAACTTTCAAAAAGAAGAATAATTAATGGCAATACAACAAATCTAAACGACTTTAACAACATAAAATACACATGGGTCTCAGATTGGTATAGACAAGCAATGAATAACTTCTGGATACCAGAAGAAATAAATCTCGATACAGATGTAAAAGACTACAGAAAGCTTGATAAATACGAAAAAGAAGCCTATGATATGATCCTATCATTTCTAATCTATCTTGATTCAATCCAGACAGCACAACTTCCAAATCTTGAAAGCTACATAACAGCAAATGAAATAAATCTTTGCCTTTCAATTCAAACATTCCAAGAGGCAATACATTCACAAAGCTATTCATATATACTAGATACAATCTGCTCACCAAATGAGAGAAATGACATATTGTATCTTTGGAAAAACGACAACACATTACTTGAAAGAAATAGATTCATAGGAGATCAATACAATGATTTCTTAGAAGAAAAGACAGAAGATACAATAATGAAAGCATTAATTGCAAATTACATCCTAGAAGGAATTTATTTCTATTCAGGATTTTCATTTTTCTATAATCTTGGAAGAAATGGCAAGATGCCAGGAACAGTCCAAGAGATAAGATACATAAATAGAGATGAAAACACACATTTGTGGCTATTTAGATCAATAATAAATGACCTTAAGAAAGAAAGAGAAGATCTATTTACCAAAGAAAAGATAGAATATTACAGATCACTTATAAAAAAGGGCGTGGAAGAAGAAATAGCTTGGGGCAAGTATGCAATAGGAGATAATATCCAAGGACTTAATACAAAGATGCTAGAAGCATATATCAAGTATCTAGGAAATCTAAGAAGCAAAGGCTTGGGATTTGGTATATTATATGAAGGATTCGAAGATCAACCAGAAAGCATGAAATGGGTAGATGAATACTCAGATCCAAATACCGTAAAGACAGACTTCTTTGAAGGAAAGGTATCAGCATATTCCAAATCATCCATAATAGTTGATGACCTATAAACTTTACAATTATAGATCGTTGACTACATTAATCTTTTGTGGTAGTTTAATGTTAAGTTAAATCAGGTTAAACCACAAGGAGATTTTCAAATGTGAAAAACCGAAGGTACAAGGTGACTCTTCTAGAGAAACTGAATTTCTCAGGTACAAGGACTTGTGGTGGATGAAATTCTGAAGTTTTGCGACAGAAAATACAACTTTTTCTGTCGCATTTTTAATATGGAGGTGAAATATTAAGTAAATTTTTTACATAATAAACAATGGAAAAGACTTTAGTAATAACATTTAAAAACACCACTTCAGCAATGAAGATGGAACAAATAGTAAATAATAATAACATACAAGCAGAAATGATTCCAATACCAGAAGAGCTAGAAGCAGGTTGTGGTCTAAGCTGGAAAGCATATCCCAAAGATAAAGATAAGCTTATAGAAATAATGGATAAAGAAAATATTGATTACGATAAAATAGTTGAATTTAAAATATAGAAATGGAGTTATTATGGAACAAAAAGCAAATAAATTACCAGAAGGCTTTGATAGTCTACAAGATGCCCAAAAACAAAAATTCTTGAATCTAAAAAAACTAAAAGATGAAGGCAAAAAGGTAGTAGGAATATATTGTTCCTATGTGCCAACAGAACTTATCTATGCCGCAGGAGCTATTCCAGTAAGCCTATGTGCAGTAAGCGAAAAGCCAATTGCCGCAGGAGAAAGAGATCTTCCAAGAAATCTTTGTCCATTAATCAAAGCATCCTATGGACATGCAATCACAGATACTTGTCCATTCTTTTACTTTTCAGATTTAATAATAGGAGAGACAACCTGTGATGGCAAAAAGAAAATGTATGAGCTTTTAAACAATGTTAAAGAAACACATGTAATCCAATTACCACAAAATAACATCGATCCAGAAGGATATCCCTTCTTTAAAGAACAAATAATAAAATTTAAAGAAAAATTAGAAGATTATTTTGACATTACAATTACAGAAGATGACATAAGAAAAGCCATAAAAGATGGAAATGAAGAAAAGAAAAATCTAGTAGAATTTTTCAAATTATCATCATTAGAGCCATCACCCATATCAGGACTTGAGCAATTTAATGTAAATGAAGCCTTCGGATTCCAATACGATAGAAAAAAGAAAAACGAAGAAGTAAAAACAAGAACCAAAGAATTGAAAGACTACTGGGAAAAAGAACTTAAAGGAACCAAAGACGAAAGACCAAGAATTTTGGTTTCAGGTTGCCCTGCAGGTGGAGTAAAAGATAAAATCCTAAAGACAATCGAAGATTTGGGAGGAGTAATAGTTGGATACGATTCATGCTCAGGACTAAGAACATATATGCAATTAGTAGATGAAGATCCCAACAGAGATCCTTATGAAGCTCTAGCAGAAAAATACCTAGGAGTTAATTGTTCAGTCATGAGTCCTAATCCAGGTAGAATGAAAGATTTAGATTATCTATTAGACTTCTACCATGTAGATGGAGTAATCGAGATGACACTTGTAGCTTGCCATACATTTAACCTTGAAAGCTATGAAGTCAAAAAGAAAGTAGAAAGTCATGACATTCCATATATTCATATAGAAAGCGACTACTCACAAAATGATAGCGGACAAGTCCGCACAAGGATTGAAGCCTTCCTAGAAATTGTAAGAGATAATATGCAATATAAAGAAGAAGCTTATAATTAGATTAAAATATGAGTGATTTAAAATCACAAATTTATACAAAACCCCTTGATTGTTAATCAAGGGGTTACTAATATATTCATAAATTATTTAAGGCATTTTTTGTAGGTTTCATAAACTACATCTGAAAAAGTCAAAATAGCTCCCAAAATATTGGCATTTACTTTTTTGAGATTATTAACTGCTAATGAAACCTCGTCTTTTGTAGTGTCTTTTGATTTTACAGTAAGAATAACTCCATCACATAAAGTAGAGATAATAGCTGCATCTGTAAATATTCCAACTGGTGGAGTATCTATAAATACATAATCAAAATCATCTGACATTTTAGAAATCAAATCTTTAAAATTATCAGAAGATAACATTTGAGTAGGATTTTCTAGGATTGATCCTGAAGGCAATATATAAAGATTATCTTCATTATCTTTTATTATTGCTTTATTAATCTCTGCATTTTTTAGAATAATATCTGTAATACCAATATTAGAATCAATATTACAAATTTCTTTGAGATTTGGCATTCTTAGATTACAATCTAAAATTATAACTTTATGTCCATTCTTCGCAAAAGATTTAGCCAAATCATACAAAACAGTAGTCTTACCTTCTGATGGTTTAGAAGATGTTATGGCAATGATTTTATTTTTATCATTTAAATTTCCAAGCTCAATATTTGTTCTAACAGATTGAATAGATTCATTGTATAATGATAAAGACTTGTTGTATTTTTTTCTTTTATCCATATTATTCTCCTTTTTCCTTATTAGGAATCATACCTAGAACTGGAATGTCAAATACTCTATAAAATTCATTTTCATTTTTAAATGAATTATCCATTAATTGCTTAATTATGGAAATGATTATTCCTATAAAAAGTCCAATAACAATACCACTTAATGAATTTTTAATAACGTTTGGTGATGATGGACTTTTTGGAGCATATGCTTTATCAACAATTTTTATATTATCTAAATCAAAAAGATTAGCAATTGATTTTTTGAAAATATCTGCAGTTTCATTTGCAATATCTGTAGCTATTTTTGGATCTGAATCAACAACATCTATATTAATTACTTGAGTATCTTTAACTTGGCTAATAGAAACCTTGTCTGAAAATTCATCATAATCCATATCTAAACTTAAAGCTTCAATAACTTTATTTGCTACATCTTTAGATTTTATAACCTCTGAATAAGTTGACATTAAAGATTTATTTACTTGTAATTTATCGTATTCACGTAAGTCATTATATTTTAAAACATCGTTTATTTCGTTATTTTCATCGTTTTTATTTTCATCGTCTTTGTCAACTCCTACCATTATAGAAGCGGAAGTTTCATATTCTGGCTTAACGACAAATTTATTAAAAGCAAAAGTCGCTGCACCTATTATTATTCCAGTCAATATGATTAGTAATAAGTCGTTTTTTAGTCCTTTAAATAAATCGATTAGGCTAATTTCGTAATCAGATTCCATAAATCCTCCTTGTAATTAATTGAGATTTCATAATTGATAGTTATTTTTGAAAATTAAAAGAACATCAATAACATAATATGCTATATTATATAACAAGATAATGGCATATTCTTGAAGATTATTAAATAATTATTAATATTCTAAATAATAGCTTTTAAAATCATATCTACTAATCTTATAAAATTATAACTAATTATTTCTAGATTATTGATTTTAAATCAAAGAATGCATTGATCTGCCTATATTTGCTAAATTATATTAGACTATATATTTTTGCAAAAGTCAAATCAAAATATTATTTATTCTTTAGATGATTTTAGTATAATTTTATTGATATTATAATTTTATCTTTTAAATTTATTTTATACTAATATACAAATGAACTATATAATTTAAAAACTAAGTAAAGACATAAATGCGATGATTAAGTCATTTTAACAGGCTAAAAATCTATTTTTATGTATATTTTAACTAGTATGTAGCAGCAAAATGTGATAATATAGATTTGTTAAGCATTATACTATTAGCCAATTTTAATTTTGATACTTTATTAAAATTAAATTATAGTTTTATTCCTATTATTCTTTAAGATTCTTATATTAATAGGGTTAAAATAATTGACAAAAGTATAGAATTATTAGTAATGTTACAAAATAAAATCAGAAAGAATTGTTATATTTATAGTATGAAGAAATTTGAGGGGGATTTCTGATTTTATGATACATATTTTGTGGAAATCTAAAAATAATTTGTAAGGGTATAATATGAGGAATAATTTTAAAAAGAACAAGGCAGAATCAGCATATTTTTTGTTATTTGATATTATTGTAGCTAATTTATCGTATTTTTTAGCTTTATGGTTGAGATTTGATCTACATTTTTCTAACATACCGAAGATGTATTTGACATCATTTCTTAAATTTGCACCAATATATACGGTGTTTTTGGTATGTATATTCTATGTATTTAAGCTATACAAAAGCTTATGGGAATATGCAAGCTTTGATGAGCTAAATAGAATTTTGTTATCTACATTAATTACTACAATATTTCACATTGTAGGAATAACAGTTTTATTTAATAGAATGCCAATTTCATATTACTTGATAGGAGCTTTGCTACAGGCAGTTGCAATAATAGGAATGAGATATTCTTATAGATTTACTTCATTGATTAGAAATTCAAGAGAGAAAAACTCCATATCAACAAGTAATGTAATGATTATAGGTGCTGGGGCTGCAGGACAAGTAGTAATAAGAGAACTTATAAGTTCTGATAAATTGGTAGCTAATCCAGTATGTATTATCGATGATGATCCCAAAAAATGGGGGTATTTCGTTTCAAATATTCCAATAGTAGGTGGAAGAGATTCGATTCTAGCTGCAGCTAAACAATACAATGTAGATAGGATTATGTTTGCAATTCCTTCTGCAAGTCCAGAAGATAAAAGAGATATCTTAAATATTTGCAAAGAAACAAAACTTGAGCTTAAAAGCTTACCTGGAATCTATCAGCTTGCAAATGGGGAAGTTTTACTTAGCAAGATGAGAGATGTTGATGTAGAAGATTTGCTTGGAAGAAAGCCTATAAAAGTAAATATGGATGAGATCTTCTCATATACAGAAGGAAAGACAATAATTGTAACAGGTGGTGGAGGCTCAATAGGATCTGAGCTTTCTAGACAGATTGCATCTCATAGACCAAAAAGACTTATAATTTTTGATATATATGAAAACAACGCCTATGATATCGAACAAGAATTAAGAAGAAAATATCCTAATCTTGATCTAATAGTTCTTATAGGATCAGTTAGAGATTATAGAAGATTGGATATGATATTTGAAAAGTACAGACCAGATCTTGTATACCATGCAGCAGCACATAAGCATGTTCCTCTTATGGAAAATAGTCCTAATGAAGCCATAAAAAACAATGTTGTAGGAACATATAATACAGCTTTTGCAGCTTTAAAATATCATGCCAAAAAATTTGTACTTATTTCAACAGATAAAGCAGTAAATCCTACAAATGTTATGGGAGCAAGTAAGAGAATATGCGAGATGATAATCCAATCTTTTGACCAAGTAATAAAAGAAAATAAGTTTGATATCTTGCCATATTTGGACTTATATAAAGGACCTAGCTATTTAAAAGAATTAAAAGATGATAAAAATTCATACAATACACAATTTGTAGCTGTAAGATTTGGAAATGTATTAGGAAGTAATGGTTCAGTAATACCTTTGTTTAAAAAACAGATAGAAGATGGTGGCCCTGTAACAGTTACACATCCTGATATAGTAAGATATTTTATGACAATACCAGAAGCTGTAAGCTTGGTTTTAGAGGCAGGAACTTATGCTAAAGGTGGAGAAATCTTCGTATTAGATATGGGAGAGCCTGTAAAAATCGATACATTAGCAAGAAACTTAATAAAGCTTTCAGGTTACGAGCCAGATGTTGATATAAAGATAGAATATACAGGCCTAAGACCTGGAGAGAAAATGTATGAAGAAAAGCTTATGGATGAAGAGGGAATCAAGAAGACAGAAAATGATCTAATTCATATAGGAAAACCAATAAAATTTGATTTAGAAGAATTCTTGATTTTACTAAAAGAGATATCATATTTGAGTAAAGCAAACTCAGATGAGATATACGATTTTGTAAAGAAAATAGTTAGAACATATAATAAGGAGGATTTATAATGAAAGTACCATTTTCGCCACCAGATATGACTGAATTGGAAGAAAAAGAAGTAATAGAGGCAATAAGATCAGGTTGGATAACAACAGGACCTAGAGTAAAAGAACTAGAAAAGAAAGTTGCCGAATTTTGTAAAGCAGATAGAGCAGTATGTCTAAATTCACAGACAGCCTGCGCAGAGCTTACTTTAAGATTACTTGGAATAGGAGAAGGCGATGAAGTAATAGTCCCAGCTTATACATACACTGCAACAGCTTCAGTAGTTTGCCATGTAGGTGCAAAACTTGTAATGGTCGATATACAAAAAGATAAGCCAGAGATGGATTATAAGCTATTAGAAGAAGCTATTACAGATAAAACAAAAGTTATAATACCTGTTGATATTGCAGGAATACCTTGCGATTATGATAAGATATTTGAAATAGTAGAAAGAAAGAAAGATCTATTTAAACCTAATAACAATATACAAGAAGCTTTTGGAAGAATAATAATTGCATCAGATACAGCTCATGCTTTTGGAGCTAAATATAAGGGAAGAAATATAGGATCAGTTGCAGATTTTTCTAGTTTCTCATTCCATGCAGTTAAGAATTTCACAACTGCAGAAGGAGGAGCAGTAACTTGGAATGATATCGAAGGAATTGATAGTGAAAAGTTATATAAACAATATCAACTTTTCTCATTACATGGACAATCAAAAGATGCCTTATCAAAAACACAGTTAGGATCTTGGGAATATGACATAATAGGACCTTGGTATAAATGCAATATGACAGATGTCTTAGGTGCAATAGGACTTGCTCAATTAAAAAGATATGATAAATTGCTTGAAAGAAGAAGAGAAATAATAGAAAAATACGATGAGAGATTAAAAAAAGAAGGAATATTTGTTCTAGATCATTTTAATGATGATCATATATCATCAGGACATCTTTATATAGTAAGAATACCAGGATATAGCGAACAACAAAGAAATGATTTTATCGTTAAAATGGCAGAAAAAGGCATAGCTACAAATGTTCATTATAAGCCATTGCCAATGATGACAGCTTATAAGGATCTTGGATTTGATATAAAAGATTATCCAAATGCTTATAATTTCTATACAAATGAAGTAACTCTACCACTTCATACAAAACTAACAGATAGCAATATAGATTATGTATTAGATTCATTCTTAGAAATATATAAAAACAATTAAGGATACCAGATGAAAAGAATAATGATACTTGGTGCTAGTATACTTCAATTACCAGCCATAAAGGAAGCTAGAAAAATGGGATTAGAAGTAATAGCAGTAGACATGGACAAAGAAGCTATCGGATTTAACTATTCAGATATAAATCTAGTCATTAGTACAACAGATACTGATAGGGTTCTAGAAGCTGCAAAAGAGTATAAGATTGATGGAATAATTGCAGTTGCAACAGATAGACCCGTAAAAACAGTTGCTAAAGTATGTGAACAAATGAATTTAAGTGGAATAGGAATTGAAACTGCAAATATTACAACTAATAAATATCTAATGCGACAAGCTTTTAAAGAAAATAACGTCGAAAGTCCAGAGTTTTTCAAAGCTTCTAATTTTGAGGAGTTTAAAGATATAGCAAAACATTTTATATCTAATGGCAAAAAGTGCATAATTAAGCCAGTGGATAATTCTGGTAGTAGAGGAGTTCAATTAATAGAATCTTTAGATTATGATAAATTAAAAACAGATTATGAATATTGTGTCAAAAATTCATATTCTAAGGATATTGTCGTTGAAGAGTTTATGGAAGGTAAAGAAGTTAGTGTCGAGACATTATCTTTTAATGGTAAATGTAATGTTATACAAATAACAGATAAAAGAACAACAGGATCTCCTAATTTCGTAGAATTAGGACATAATGAGCCAAGCCTATTACCTAAAGATACAATAGATAAAATAAAAGATCTTGCAATAAGAGCAAATAAGGCAGTAGGAATAAAGGAAGGACCATCTCATACAGAAATAATGGTGACAGAAGAAGGACCTAAGGTTGTAGAGATTGGAGCAAGATTAGGAGGAGATAATATATCTTCGTATCTAGTACCATTGTCAACAGGAGTTGATTTGGTAAAAGCAAGCATCGAAATAGCCATAGGAAATTCTCCTAAAATAGAAAATACTTTAAACAAAGCATCTGCAATCACATATATAGAAAGCAAGAAAGGCATTATAAAAGATATCAAAGGAGTGGATGAAGCTAGAAAAATAGATGGAGTAAAGAAAATAGATATCCTAAAAGATATAGGAGATAGTACTTCTAATATCCATTCAAGTAATGATAGACTTGGATTTATAATATCTCAAGCAGATACAGTTAAAAAAGCTTTAGAGATATGTGAGATTGCAAAAGATAAAATTCTTATTGATATTGTAGATGGTGGAAAATAATATGTACAACAAAATTATTAAAAGACTATTAGACTTTATATTTTCACTTTTATTAACTCCATTGGTTCTTCTTATATGCTTAATATTTGGAATATTAATCTACATAGAAGATAAAGGCCCGATATTTTATATAGCAAAAAGAAGAGGGCTAAAGGGAAGAGTCTTTAATATGTATAAGCTTCGCTCAATGAAAGTAAATGCTCCAGATATAAGAAATAAGGATGATTCCACATTTAATAGCGAGAATGATCCAAGAGTTACCAAAATTGGAAAATTTATGAGAAAAGCTTCAATTGATGAAATCCCACAATTAATTAATGTTTTAAAAGGAGATATGAGTTTTATAGGACCTAGACCAAGTTTGGTTAGCAGAAATTACAATGATCTGGATTTCTTTAGAAAAAAAAGACTTGAGGTTCGTCCCGGAATAACAGGATATTCTCAAGCCTATTTTAGAAATTCAATTGGACAAGATGAAAAAATAAAAAAAGATTGCATATATGTTGATAAAGTAAGCTTTATGGTAGATTTTAAAATATTTTTTAAAACCATAAAATCCGTTATATTTAGAAAGAACATCTATAATAATTAAAAATAACTTTTAAAAGATTTGAGGAAAATAATGAAAGCGAAAAAAATACTTTTTCTTGGAGCATCAAACTATTTTTGGGATGCTGCAAACTATGTTAAAGAGCAAGGAATATATTTGATTGCAGTTGATAATCAGAAATTGCCTAAAGCAGTTGTTAAATCAATCGCAGATGAGTCGTATGAGATTAGCACAATAGATACAGAAAGATTATACAAACTTTGTATAGATAAAAATATAGATGGAATATATGCCGGTGCAAGTGAAGTAAATATTCCAATAGCAATAGAACTTTGCAATAGATTGGGGTTAGACTATTACACAAATACTAAGCAATGGGAAATGTGTACTAATAAGGCGATATTTAAACAAAAATGCGTAGAAGCAGATATTCCAGTTGCAAAAGTCTATTCTTATGAAGATAGAAAAATAGAAGGAAAAATCGAATATCCTGTAGTTACTAAGCCCGTTGATAATAATGGATCAACAGGAATTAGTATATGTAATAATATCGAAGAATTAGAAAAAGGATATGAGAAAGCTATTAATAATTCAAAATCCAAAACAATCCTAATAGAAGAATATATACCTTCAGATAGCGTAATTATACAATATACTGTTCAAGATGGAATAGTAAAATACACAGGAATGTCTGACAAAAAATCTAAGAAAATAAAACAAGATTCAGCTCCAGTTATGGCTATTCAATTCTTCCCATCTGTACATGAGAAAGAATATCTTGACACTATAAACGAAAAAGCAATAAAGATGATAGAAAATGCAGGCATTAAGTTTGGAGCAATTTGGATAGAAAGTTTCTATCATAAGAATGGATTTGTATTTAATGAAATTGGTTTTAGATATGGAGGATCTTTGACTTATTATCCAGTTGAATATTATTATGGTGTAAATCAAATGAATATTATAATTCATCATGCATTAACTGGAGAAGGACTCTACAAAGACTTCGAAAAAATCAATCCTTTAGAAAAAGAACACGATAATTTGTATTGCATACTACCAATTCAAATTAAGCCTTGTAAAATATCTAAGATAGAAGGTTTAGAAGAGATAAAAGATATAGATGGAGTTTATAAATTTGTTGTTTCTCATAATGTTAATGATGAAATACCAGATTCAGGAACTACATTGCAGGTTTTTGGTTATCTTCATATTGTTGGAAAAACAAAAGAAGATATATTTAGCTCAATAAAAAATGTCAAGTCAACACTTAAAGTACTAGATGAAAATGGCTCTAACAAACTATTTACAGTATGGGAGATATAATATGGAAAATAAATTTTTGTTTTTATCAGATGCTGATGTTCATAGCATAATTAGAAATGACCCAGAATTTTGTATAAGTGCTATAGAAAGAGCATTTAAGATTATGACTTATGGCAAAACATTACAGCCAGATAAAGTATCTCAAATAATAGATGAGAAATCACAAAATAGAATAAATTGTCTACCATCTACAATATATGATATCGAAACATCAGGAATGAAGTGGGTATCAGTATTTCCTACAAATAAAGCTATTGGCTTAAAAAACGTCGAAGGATTTACAATATTATCAGATGCGACAAATGGCAAACTAAAATGCTTGATGAATTCAACACTTGCAACAAGCATAAGAACAGCTTCTGTAGGAGCAATAGCTGCAAAATATTTAGCAAAAAAAGACTCCACAACAATTGGATTTATAGGAGCAGGAGAAGAAGCAAAAGAGCACTTCAAGCTAATAAAAGCAGCAAAACCTTCTATTAACAAATGCTTCTTTTCATCAAGAACAGAAAAGAGAATTAAAGAACTTATAGATGAATTAACTGTTGAATACAGTGATGTTGAATTCATTAATTGTGCAAATGACTATGAAAAAGCCATAGTTAATAGCGATATAATAGTTACTGCTATAAGCTCTCAACAAAAAGTCTTAAAGGGTGAATGGATAAGAGAAGGAATGCTTTATATACATGTTGCAGGACTTGAAGATGAGTTTTCTGTAGCAGAAAAAGCAGATAAGATTGTCTGCGATCAATGGGAATGTGTAAAACATAGAACCCAAACAATCTCTCAAATGTATAACCAAGGACTTATTAAAGATGAGGATATCTATGCTGATTTGGGAGAGATAATAAGTGGTGAAAAGAACGCAAGAGAAAATGATAAAGAATTTATCTATTTTAATTCTGTAGGATTATCAGTAGAAGATGTATATCTTGCAAATGAGATATACAATATAGCAGTTTCTAATAATATAGGCACTTGGATAGATAAATAATATTACAAAGGGTAAAAATGTCAGATAATAAAGATCAAAAATTATTAGGCTATACACAAAACAAAGGAATATTTAACTACATTAAACAGCATATCAACAAATATAATTTGGTTATGAGCTATTTCATTGGACCTGATTTGAATATATTTCAAAAGATATTGATAACAATAGATTTTGTTATATGTGCAATTTTTCTTGGAGCAGGAATAAATGACTATTTCCAATATAATTTCTATAAGAGAAGATTTATCGATAGAAAGAATTTCATAGTAGGAAGAAAATGGATCAAAATGGTAAAAAAATGCAATGGTTCTATAGAAAATGAAAATTTTGATGATAAGAGTAAATTTAATAAAATTTACTCCGAATATCTTGGAAGACAATGGCTTGATACAAAGGAATGTAGTTTTGAAGAATTTGATGATTTTACATCAAGATTTGCAAAGTCCATATACAAAATGAAATCCGGAAGCGGTGGAAATGGCATAGGAATATATGACAGAAGTAAAAGTAAAGATATAAGAAAAGATTTTGAAAATTTCAATAAAGAAAATGTCATATTAGAAGAGTTGATTATTCAACATAAAGAAATGGCCAAATTTAATCCATCATCAGTTAATACTATTAGAGTGGTTACCATACTTCAAAAAGATAAAGTAAATGTTATGAGTGCCATATTTAGAACCGGAAATGGAAAAGGAAGTACAGATAATTTCCATCATTTTGGATTAGCAGCTCTAATTGATGTAGAAACAGGATTAGTATATACGCCAACCATAGATAAAAAGAACCAAAAGTTTATAAAACATCCTATTAGCAAAGAACAAATAATAGGATTTGAAATACCATATTGGGATAAAATAGTTCAAACAGTAACTAAAGCTGCTAAAGTAGATAGCAAAGTAAAATATGTTGGTTGGGATATTGCAATAAGAGAAGATGGAACAATTTGTATAATAGAAGGAAATTGCTCATCAGATCCAGATATTGCACAGATGCCAGATCAAATAGGAAAATGGAAACAATACAAGAAAGTAATAGATAATTTATAGGAGGTATTAGAGTGAGGATAAGTTTTACAGGCGATATAATGTGTGAATTGCCAACTTTAAGAAAAGCAAAGAAAAAAAATAATTATTATTTTGATGGAATACTATCCTCAACTAAAATCTTTAATAAGACAGATTATTTAATAGGTAATTTGGAAACTGTTTTAGCTGGAGAAAATGCATCGTATTCTAATGACATATATTCATATAATACACCAGATTCATTTTTAGATGAGGTTAGTAAAACAGGATTTGATATGGTTTCTACAGCCAATAATCATTGCCTGGATAGAGGCAAAAAAGGACTTATTAGGACAATAGAATTACTAAAGAAAAACAATATAGATTGGACTGGAACTAATCTAAGTGAGAATGAAGATAGGTTTAGAATTATTGATCTTAATGGAGTTAAGGTTGGCATTGTAGGATATACTTATGGCTCTAATTACAGCATAAATAAAAGCAAATTAGAAGATGATGATAAGTATATGGTAAACTTTTTTGATACACAGGATTGGATAGATCATAGCAGAAAAGATACCTATTCTAAGCTCAAAGAAAAGGCCATATCATCAGAAAAGCGTGTTAAAATATTAAAACTTTTAAAAAAAGAATATAATAGACCAAGAATTGATGATGATCCTTTAAAAGATATAAATGATAATTTAGTTAATGATATACAAATCCTAAAAGAAAAATCAGATATTGTAATCATGCTAATGCATTCAGGAGGCCAATTCAATCTAAATCCTGGCAAATATACCAAGGAATTAGTAGAAAAGTTAAAGGAATTGGGAGTAGATATAGTAATAGGACATCATCCACATATTGTTCAAAAATATGAAGCAAATGAAGACTTTTTCGTGGCCTATTCATTAGGTAATTATTTTATATCTCCAGATACTATATATTTATTAAATGAGAACCTACCTTTGTATTCAATAATATTACATCTAGATATAATAGATAAAGATAAATATAAAATGTCTTTTTCAATTTCTAAGACAATAAACTACAAGAAATCAGAAAGAGTAGTTGATACATTCGATCTTTACAAGACAAAAGATATTGATAAAGATAAATTAGTAGAAGATTGCAAGAAAATTTATTCTGTATTTACTGGCAAAAATCCACAAGATTTTAAGCTAGAGAAAGAATATGAATTATTATAGGAGAAATAATGGTTAAACTTAGCGTAGTAGTTGCTATATATAATGTTGAAAAATATGTTAAAAAATGTATAGAATCATTGCTAGATGAAACTAACGATGAATATGAATTGATATTAGTAGATGATGGGAGCAAAGATAATTCAGCTGCTATATGCGATTCTTATTCAAATCACAAAAATATTAAAGTTATCCACCAAGAAAACTCAGGTGTTTCCGTTGCTAGAAATACCGGAATAGAAAATTCTACAGGAAAGTGGATAACTTTTGTCGATGGAGATGATTTTGTAGATAAAGGCTTCATAAAAGAAATAATTAACTCTATAGATAATATAGATACTGATATGATTGTATTTAACTACAATGCTTTCTATGATTCTAATAGAGTATTTAAGTGTAGAATGATTCCTTTTGATGGAAATCAATATGTATCAGATAAAAAAGATCTATTTCAAAAAAGAATGATTTCTCAATATTATAAAGGTGGAGATAAATCAACGGTTGTATCATCTGGAACAACTTGGTGTAAAGTTATAAAAAAAGACATATTAGAAACTAATAATGTTAGATTTAAGCCGGGTTTAATTAAAGCACAAGATACAGTTTTTTGGTTAAATGCGACAGAATTTGCAGATAAAATTTATTATTTAGACAAATGTTTGTATAATTATAGATTATCTAGTGGATCGATAAGTTCTGGCAAAAGATACATAAAAAATAGTGTAGATGAATTTGATAATCTTATATTTGAATATTCTAAATTTATCGAAAAGTATGATAAAGATCAAAGCTATATTGAAGCCTTTAATTTGCGTTGTATTCAAGTTTTGATGTGGAATATAGATCATAACTTTTTTAATAAGAAAAACGATAAGAAGCTTACTGATAAAACAAATGAGCTTAAAGACTTAATAGAAAGAAAAAATTATAGTAGAGCTATAGATAACGTAGATAAAGAAAATCTTCCAACTAGATTAAAAGTATTATTGCGTTATATGAGAAATAAAAAACTAAAAAGATATTTCGTAGTTTATAATAACTATAATTTCTTATCAAATATAAAAAATGGTAGGAAATAAAATCTTATCTGTAATGGTATTTATTTCTTTAAAACATCAAAAAATAATTGGAGATAAACATGGACTTTATGGTATTAAGAATAAATAAAACTAGATCAAGATATTACATGTATTATTTTTTCATGTTCTTGATGTTTTTATTGCCGTCAGCAACTGAAGATATTTTTCCAATTTATCTAACACAGCTTATAAAACTCATTTCTTATGGATTGTTGGTTATAAATTTCTTAAAAACCAAAAAAACAATTTATTATTCATTTCTTCTTATAGTAGTTTATAATGTTATATTGGTTTTTTCTACATTTATTAATGATGGAGGACTTGTTACATCAATAAAGCATGCTTTAGTAATTATGCTTATTTGCTATACTCTAATTACAATATTTAAATCTCCTTATAAAACAGATATTTTTGTAAGAGTTATAAGAGATATAGTACTGATGTTTTTTGTAATAAATATTATTATGTTTTTTATCTATCCTAAGGGAATTTCGGCTGTTACAGATGATCCGAATTTCCCAAACTTTCTATATGGAAATGTCAATTCGACAATAAAACATATAATTCCTGGAATGTGTTGTTCTTCAATAATTGATATTAAAAACAAAAAGAGAATGTCATTTAAGACAGCAATATTTTTCTTTGGAATATTTTATCAAGCACTAACTATATATTTTACAGCTACATCAGTAGCAGCTGCATTGTTTTTACTTATTTGGTTACTATTAATTCTAAGAAAAGATAGAATAAATGTAAAACAAATATACACGTTTTCTGTAATATTTATACTAGTATTTGAAGTTTTGTTTATTTTTAATACAGGTATTGTTGGTCTTGTATCTAGTCTTTTTGGCAAAGATCCTACTTTATCGGGAAGAACTTATCTATGGCAAAATATGTTGGATTTGGTATCAAAAAAACCGTTATTTGGATATGGAGCTTTAGAGAAATATGATTTGTCTAAATTAGTAGGAAATTATTTTGGATCTCATAATTATTATTTGGATACTCTATTTCAAAGAGGAATTTTTGGATTGATAAATCTGATTTTAATAATTGTATATCCTATTTTAAAATATAGTAGCAAAAATAAAAATTTAATAATAGATACATTATTTGGATATTCTATAGCATGCCTATTAATATTTTTGGCAGAGCCCATATACACGAAAGAATATTTGACTATACCAATTTTTTATGCTTTAATCTACTTTATAGATAAATTTAACGAAAACAAAGCACGTCATTTTAAGTAAAAACTAAGTTAAAAAAAGATTAGAGGAATTTTAATGAGAAGTAAAAAAGCATTTTTAAATGTATTTACTAATTTAATATTACAAATATTCATATTTGTCTATGGATTTGTTGTACCTAAAATAATCATGAGCAACTTTGGCTCTGATGTTAATGGTTTAGTATCCTCTATAACACAGTTTTTGGCATATATAAGTCTTTTGGAGTCTGGAATTGGTCCTGTTGTTAAATCAATATTATATAAGCCAATATCTGAAAAAGACACTAAAAAAATCGAAGATATTTTATATGCAACAGAAAGATTTTTTAAATCAATAGCTTTTATTTTTGTAATATATATAGCAGTACTTGCTTTTGCATATCCTAGTATAGTTGATATTTCAAAAAGCAAATTATATGTTTCCTCATTGATCATAATAATATCAATTAGTATTTTTGCTGAATACTTCTTTGGAATGACTTACAGGCTTTTTCTGCAAGCTAATCAAGAAACTTATGTAATTTCTATAATAGAAATAATTGTATATATGCTTGCTATATTGGCAGTTGTAATATTGGCAAAGATGAAAGTTTCAGTGCACATGCTTAAAATTTTTAGCACATTGATATTTGTAATGAAACCTCTAACCCAGAATTACTATGTAAAAAGGAAATTTAACATAAACTTAAAGAATGCTGATAAGGACTATGTTATAAAGAATAAATGGGATGGTTTGGCTCAGCATATTGCTTATGTTATACATAGTAATACTGATATAACTGTATTGACTTTATTTAGCACATTATCTGAAGTTTCAGTTTATTCTGTATATCTATTAGTTGTCAAAGGGGTTAAGGCATTAATTTCTGCTTTTTCTTCAGGTCTAGATGCATCTTTTGGAGATATGATAGCCAAAAATGAAAAAGAAAATTTGAGAGATAAATTTGGACTCTACGAAATAATATATTTGATGATAACTACAGTTTTATTTACATGCGCAATAATTTTAATCGTTCCATTTGTAAAAATCTATACTTTAGATATTCATGATGCAAATTATGTTAGACCAGTTTTTGGAGTATTATTAGTAATTAGCGAATGTATATGGGCAATTCGATTACCATACTTAGCGATTACTTATGCTGCAGGCCATTTTAAAGAAACTAGAAAGGGAGCTTGGGTTGAATGTATAACAAATATAGTCATATCCATAGTTCTTGTCAGAAGATTGGGCATTACAGGTGTTGCAATTGGAACGATTGTAGCTATGACAATAAGAACATTGGAGTTTATATACCATACAGATAGGAAGATATTAGAAGTTAGTATTTTAAAAAGTTTTAAGAAGATTCTTATATTAGTAATAGTAATAATAATTGTTGATCTTGTAAGTGACAAACTATATGTTTTAGAAAACATATCATACTTAAATTGGTTAGCAAATGCTATTGTAGTATTTGTATTTACATCAGTTTTGACATTTGTTTTAAATTATATTTTTTACAATAAAGAATTAATTAAGGCATTAAAGATAGTAAAATCAATATTGTTGAGAAAGAAAAAATAGCAGAACTTACAATAATGCTTTAGATGATTAATAATTATGGAGGAGAAAAATGAAAAAATTTAATATGGTTTATTATACAAAAAGACTCGGTTTTTCAGGAGTTTTAAAACGTGTATTAAATAAACTAGGAATTATAGATTTCAATATATATGAGCATATCTATAATAGATACTATTCAAAACTTAAACCAGAAGATTACGAAAATGAGTTAGTGGATTGGTACAAATACATAAGTGGTGAAGATAAGAATCCTCTAGTTAATCCTAAGACTTTTAATGAGAAGGTACAATGGCTTAAAATTCATGATTCTACTAAATTAAAGACACTTTGTGCTGATAAATATAAGGTTAGAGATTATATAAAAGAAAATATTGGAGAAGAATATCTTGTTCCTCTGTGTGGATGCTGGGATAAGTTTGAAGATATTGATTTTTCGAACCTACCTGATAAAATGATCTTTAAATCAACAACAGGATCTGGTAGATATGAAATTATCAAATCAAAAGAGGACATAGACTATAAGAAATTAAAAAAATCAATGGATTCATGGCAAAGACTTCCTTTTGGTTATGCAGGTATGGAATTGCATTATTTAGATATTGAAAGAAAGATAATCTGTGAGAAATTGCTCGATATGCAAGGTCCTAGTGTAATTGATTATAAAATACATTGTTTTAATGGAGTTCCATATATATTTGAGTATATATCAGATAGAAGCAAAGAGTTCTATCTTGAAAGTTGGTTTGATACTGACTGGAATAGATTAAGAATAACTATGAATGCAAAAAGCTCTCTAAATCACAAAGAAATACCAGCTCCTCCTAAAAATCTAAAGAAGATGTTTGAAATAGCAAAGGCATTATCAAAAGAATTTATATATGTAAGAGTAGACCTTTATGAAATAGAAGGAAAAGTTTATTTTGGAGAATTAACATTTACTCCTGCAAATGGAATGGATGAGTGGAAAGAAGAAGAGTCTCAAGTATTGGTTGGACAATTATTAAGACTTCCTTATGAAGATAAGCTAAGTGAAGATGAAATAAATGAAATCATGGATAAACTTAGATACTAATAAATCTTATAACAAAAGACGATGAATTTAATTCATCGTCTCAGAACGTAGACAAACCCAGCTTTTTGCTGGGTTTGTTTCTACTATCTAA
>JAUMZM010000080.1 GCA_030528125.1 Tissierellia bacterium | reverse complement strand
CTTAATAAAAAAAGTGATGCGCAGAGTAGAATCATATATTCTGCAACATCACCTTGTTTGTATTATATAAATAGGCTTGCACATACAACAGAAACAACTGTCATAAGTTTAATTAAAATATTAAGACTTGGTCCTGATGTATCTTTGAATGGATCTCCTACTGTATCTCCTACTACTGCAGCTTTATGTGCAACAGAGTTTTTGCCGCCTTCATGTCCTGATTCAATGTATTTTTTAGCATTGTCCCAAGCTCCACCTGCGTTTGACATAAATATTGCCATTAATACTCCAGTTACAAGAGCACCTGCAAGCATTCCGCCAAGTGTTTGTGGTCCAAATAATTTTCCAACAAGTATTGGTATAATTACTGCAATAACTCCTGGAAGAATCATCTCTTTTAATGAAGCTGTAGTTGATATATCAATACATCTTCCATAATCAGGTTCTGCTTTTCCTTCCATAATGCCAGGTATTGACTTAAATTGTCTTCTTACTTCTTCAATCATCTTTGTTGCAGCAGCTCCTACTGATTTCATTGTTAAAGCTGCAAATAAGAATGTTAACATTCCACCGAAGAATAATCCTGCAACTACATTTGAATCAAGTATTGATATTGATTCAAGATTTAGTGTATCTGCATAAGTTACAAATAATGATAAAGCTGTAAGTGCTGCACTTCCTATTGCAAATCCCTTACCGATTGCAGCTGTTGTATTTCCAACTGAGTCAAGTTCGTCTGTAATTTCTCTAACTTGTGGTGGAAGTGAGCTCATCTCTGCAATTCCTCCAGCATTGTCTGCTATTGGTCCGTAAGCATCTACTGTTACTGTAACAGCTGTAACTGAAAGCATTCCTATAGCAGAAAGTGCTATACCATAAATTCCTACAAGTTTATAAGAAATTAATATTGATGCACTTATAAATACTATTGGAAGTACTGTTGAAAGCATTCCTGTTGAAAGTCCAGAAATTATATTTGTAGCTGAACCTGTTTGTGATTCTTTAGCTATATCTTTTACAAATTTATATTTATCTGATGTAAATATTTCTGATAAGAAACCAATCAATAATCCACAAACAATTCCTGTTATAACTGCAACTGCTGCATTAATTTCTTTAAAATAAGCATAAGAAAATATAATTGCACATACCAATACAATAAAACCTGCTGTATAGATTGTATTCATTAAAGCTTTTTGAGGATTTCTATGCTTTCTGCTTAAAAATATAAATGATGCAAATATTGATGCAAGTATTCCGACACTTGAAAGTAGCAATGGGAATCTTATTCCAGCATCTTGATATTGAACATATCCTAGCATCATAGCTGATATAATTGCTCCAACATAAGATTCAAAAAGGTCTGCTCCCATTCCTGCAACGTCACCTACATTATCCCCTACATTATCTGCGATAACTGCTGGGTTTCTAGGATCGTCTTCTGGAATTCCTGCTTCTACCTTTCCTACTAAGTCTGCTCCAACGTCTGCAGCCTTTGTATAGATTCCTCCACCAACTCTTGCAAATAATGCAACAGATGATGCTCCAAATGAATATCCAATTATTATAGATGGATCACGATATATTAAATAAGTGATTCCTATTCCTAAAAATCCAAGTCCTGTTACGGCCATTCCCATTACAGAACCACCTGAAAATGCAACTTTTAATGCTGAAGAAAGTCCATTTTCCATAGCTTGATTTGCACATCTTGCATTTGAAGATGTTGAAACTCTCATTCCTATAAAACCTGCTGTCATAGAGAACAAAGCTCCTATTATAAAGCAAACCATAGTAGAAACATTAATAAATATAGAAATTAATATAGATACTACTACTACGAAAGCTAAGATTGAGATATATTCTCTTCTTATAAAAGCCATTGCTCCAGTTCTTATATGGCTTGCGATTTGTTTCATTCTTGCAGTTCCTTCAGAAGCTGGCAAGATATTAAACTTAATTTGCATACCCATAAAAGCTAGAGCACAAATTCCGACTATAATCGGTAAATAGTCTACTATCATTTAAACCTCCTAATTGTTCTAATAAATTGATTATATTATAAATTGTCTATCCAATCAATAAGAATATAGCAAATAGATAATTAATCTAGATCCAAAAATCCAACGCCTATAAGTCCAGGACCTGTATTTGCTGCAAGTGTTGGCGTAAGAGTTGTTGTGATAAATTTTTCAGCATTTTCTATTTCTTCTGAAAGCTCTTCTTTCAATCTATCAAATCCACTTACATTTTCCCCACGGGATACAACTATATAATATTTCTTCTTATCTTTCAAAATATCTTTTATCATACTTATAAGATGGCTAAGTTGTTTTTTCTTTCCCCTAATTTTTTTCAAAACAACATATTGTCCATCTTCCGTATCACATGTTATGATTGGTTTTATCGATAAAGCCTCTCCCAAGCTTGCAGAAATTCTTCCAATTCTTCCTCCAGCTTTTAAGTATTTTAAAGTATTTACGGAAAAGAAGACTTTTGATTTGTGTATTAATCCTTCTATCTTTTCTACTAATTCATCAAATTCTATATTTTCTTTTAAAAGCTCTGATGCATATAAAGCAAGCATTCCTGATCCCAAGGCAACATTTTTGCTATTTATTACCTTTATATCAAGGCCTGGCACATAAGATAGAGAGTTGCACAAATTATTAAAACTTGATAATTTATCTGATATTGTTATTACAAGTAATTTATTATATCCATCTTTTTTTATTTGATTAAATTTTTCAATAAGCTCTCCAGGTGATGGTATAGATGTCTTGGGAAAGCTCTCCATTTCTCCTAATTCTTTATAAAATTCTTCGTGGTTTATATCTACTTCTTTTCTGTAGTTCCCATTTGAATTAAGATAGAAACTCATAAGATAAATCCCAAATTTTTCAGCAAGGGATTTACTAATATCTGATCCAGTATCAGTTAATATTGCTATCTTCTCCATTATTTTCTCCTTCATTTTGTTTGTCATTTAGTATGATTTGAGTATATAGCTTCATACAAAGTGATGTTGTTATAAAATCAACTGCAACTAAATAATCCAAATCATTAAAATTATTTTCTATATTTTTATCTTCAAATACATTAATGATGTTTTTCTCTAGTAAATCACAAAATATATTATATGCTTTTTCATAGCCACATATATCTTCTAATCTATCTATTACCCTTTTTATATCATCAAGGCTTAATATTTGTTTTAATGCAGTAATAACTATTATACTTGCAATATGTACCTTGTAATACTTTTTTTTGATAGGTTCTGGCATTCTTTTTAATTTGACATAGTTATTTACCATAGATGGAGTTATAAATTCTTCTTCTGAAATAAAAATAGGATCTAGAATATCTTTTACTATTGTGATAAGCTGATCCTTGTATATTCCAAAATCTGGTAACTGATTCCATCTTGGTATTTTCATATTAACTATATTATCAATTTCTAGCATAATATCTCCAATCTAGTTTTGATAACTATATAATATCATTATTGAAAATTTTGTCAATAAAAAAGGGGCTGTTGCAAAAGTCCCAAAATAAAAAAGGCGAGGAAATAAAAA
>JAUMZM010000025.1 GCA_030528125.1 Tissierellia bacterium | reverse complement strand
ATAAAAAAATGATGTCGCAGAATAGATAATTCTATTCTGCAACACCACCTTTTTACTTTGTAATTAATTTGTATGTTAAAATAATAAATGATATATTGTTAATAATTAGAATTACTATAAACTGGGGAGGTTTATATGAATGATAAATGTCCTAACTGTGGATCCATGCTAGATGATGGAAAATGCGATTATTGCGGTTATGAAGAAGAAAACTACAATAGGGAAATTTATATTGATGATGATCTTGACCAAAAGACAAGTCAAATAAATACATATATGAATGAAATCAATGAAACAAGAGAAAATAATTATGTAGATACTTATAAAAGTCCAAAGAACAAGACAATAGCTTTATTAACTTGTATATTCTTGGGAGCTATAGGAGTACATAGATTTTATGTTGGGAAAGTAGGAACAGGTATATTATATCTATTTACAGGAGGAATCTGTGGAATAGGAGTTATAGTAGATATAATAAAAATCCTAACAGGATCTTTTAAAGATAGCAATGGATTAACTTTAACTTGGTAGATTTATATAAAGGGAAAACATGGATTATCAAAAAATAAATGCAGATACAATAGATAGATGGATAGAAAATGGCTGGCAATGGGGAGAAAGTATAACACATGATGAATACATAAAAGCGACAAAAGGAGTATTTGAAGTAAAACTTACACCAACAAAAAATGTCCCCAAAAATTGGCTAGGTGATCTAAAAAATAAGAAAATCCTAGGACTTGCAAGTGGTGGAGGACAACAAATGCCGATATTTAAAGCACTTGGAGCAGATTGTACTATCCTAGATTATTCTAATAAGCAATTAGAAAGTGAAAGGAAAATAGCACAACAAGAAGGATATAATATAGAAATTATAAAGGCAGATATGTCAAAACCATTAACTTTTGAAGATGAGACATTTGATATAATATTTCATCCAGTATCTAATTGCTATGTCGAAAAAGTAAAACCTATATGGAAAGAATGTTATAGAATACTAAAAAAGGGCGGAAGACTTTTATCAGGATTAGATATAGGAATAAACTATATTTTCGATGAAGATGAGAAAACTCTAGTAAATACATTGCCATTTAATCCTTTAAAAAATAAAGATCAATTAGACCAATCAATCAAAAACGATGATGGAATTCAATTTTCACATACAATAGAAGAACAAGTAAATGGACAATTAGAAGCAGGATTTATATTAAAAAGCTTATATGATGATACAAATGGAGAAGGAAATCTTCATGAGCATAATGTAGCATCATTTATTGCAACATTAAGTCAAAAATTATAAATAATCAATCAAAAAAACGACTATTCTAATTAGAATAGCCGTTATTTTATTTATTGTTCCTTCTTTTTAACAAGATATTTTAAATCCGCAACCATCACTACTTCATCATTTTGATTTTTCGTTTCATAATGAACATATACCGTACCAACATCTTTTGTATCAGAAGGATCAACATCTGTTACAGTTAGAACAGATGACAATGAATCGCCTACATATACAGGTTTTTTCCATAAGAGATTATCAACTCCAATTCCTGCAATCATTCCATCGCTATCTTTTCCAGTCTTAACCCAGTTGCCCCAAGCAAAACATAATGTATAAAATCCTGATGCGATGATTTTTTTAAATCTTGAATTTTCTGCAGCTTCTTTAGAAATATGAAAATCTCTTTTGTCGTATTTTTTTGCAAATTCAATCATATCATTAAGATCTACTTTTTCAGCTTTTACTTTATATTTATCTCCAATTTTATAATCTTCTAAATACATACTTACTCCTTTGTTATTAATAGTTAAACTACTATTACATTATATCTTATAAAAGTAATATATCAAATAATTGCAAACTAATACAAGGATAAAAGTGTAAATTACAAATAATATAAAATCTTTGCAAATTAAAACAATAAAAAACCGTTGATTACAAAGCCCTAATCAACGGTTATAATGTGGTGGTCGGAATGAGAGGATTTGAACCTCCGACCTCATGCTCCCGAAGCATGCATGCTACCAAGCTGCACCACATTCCGAAAAAAATGGTCGGGGTGAAAGGATTCGAACCTTCGACCTCATGGTCCCAAACCACGCGCGCTACCAAACTGCGCCACACCCCGACAATAATTAATATTCTATTGTTACGACAATGATTATTATACAATCTTTATTAACCTAAGTCAAGCTTTTTTAAAAGATTCTTATAGTCTTTTTCGGTGTAGATTTCTATGCCATTTTCTCTAAATAACTGTGCACATACTCCATCATTTTCTGTAAGTGTATGAGAGAAAGTTCCATCATATATGTAGCCTTTTCCACAAGATGGAGATTTTGATTTTAAGATTGCATATTTAGCGTTATTTTCTTTTGCAATATCTAATGCTTTATAAGCTCCTTTGTAGAAATAATTAGTAAAATCTTCATTGTCAATAGTAATTACTTTATTATCTAATCTTTCACAAGGCTTTCTTGGAATATCCAATCCTCCCATAACCTCAGGGCATATTGGAATTATATTGTAATCTTTAAAATCTTTTATTAAATTATCTACAAGATTATTTCCACCATTGTATTTGCAATTTTCTCCGAGTAGACAAGCTGATATTATAATATTCATATATTTTCCTTTCTGATATAATTATTATAATAATATATTATACCAAAGGAGGATTTATGAGAAGATTAAAGAAGTTTATTTTTATATATTTTATGCTTTTTGTATCCATTTTAACATCTTGTGTTCCAAATAATAATGCAGAAGATATAAGCTCTAATGTATTAAGTACGCAATTGGAAGAAGATGGATATTACTATAGTGTAGATGATGTGTCTAAATATTTATCAATTTATAATAAGCTACCTCAAAATTACCTTACTAAAAAAGAAGCTAAAGAACTTGGATGGATTCCATCTGAGGGCAACTTATGGGATGTTACTGACAAAGGTGTTATAGGTGGAGATAGGTTTTATAATCGTGAAGAGAAATTACCTGATGATAAGTATTATGAGGCAGATGTTGATTACAAAGGCGGCCCTAGAAATGCAAGTAGGCTTATTTTTAATTACAAGGGTGATATATATTACACAAAAGATCACTATGAAAGTTTTGAGAGGTTATATTAATGGATAAAATAATATTAGATTTAGAATCTATCTTTGATAGAAAGTCTTTGTATGATTTGATAAATAATAATATAGATCCAAATTATTATATTAATAATTTGGATGCCCTTTTTGATTTTCTTAGCGAATCTTTTGATAAGCATTTTATATTAGAAAATGTGGGATGGTTTTTGGATAATTTTGGTGATAGAGAATATGCACAGAAATTTCTAAAGACGTTTTTTGATGCTGAAATTTACCTTGATGATGTACATGTAAGCTTTATTGATATTTCTTGTTAAAATGGCATATAAAGGTACAGTCATAGAGTGTATTGAAATTGACAATTCATACTAAAAGAGTATACTTTCAATAGGTATGAGAAGAATTTATAAATATAGAGGTGTTAAATGTCAAATTTATTAAATATAAAAGATTTAAAGGTTTCTGCCGGAGAAAAAGAGATTCTAAAGGGCATAGATCTTACTGTTAATAAGGGAGAGGTTCATGTAATAATGGGACCTAATGGTTCTGGTAAATCAACATTATTAAATACAATAATGGCAAATCCCAATTATACAATAACTGATGGTAATATAGAATTTGAAGGAGAGAACATAAATGAGCTTGAAGCAGACGAAAGAGCTAGAAAGGGAATATTTATGTCTTTTCAATCTCCAGAAGCAATTCCTGGAGTTAGATTACAAGATTTCTTGAGACAATCAACTCAAGCTGTTACAGGAGAAAAGCAATCCATAATGAAGTTTAACAAAAAACTTAAAGGGGAAATGGATGACTTAAAGCTATCAGAAGCTTATGCAGATAGATATGTAAATGTAGGATTTTCAGGAGGAGAAAGAAAGAAAAGCGAGATGCTCCAAATGAAATTATTAAATCCTAAGCTTGCAATGCTTGATGAGACAGACTCAGGACTTGATGTAGATGCAGTAAGAGTAGTATCTAAGGCAATTGATGAGTACTTAGATAAAGATAAGTCAATTATAATAATAACTCACCATAGAGAAATATTAGAAAATATCAAAGCTGACTATGTTCATATAATGAAAAACGGAAAGCTTTTGATGACAGGTGATGATTCACTTATAGATAAGATTGAACAAGACGGTTATGAATGGGTTGAATAGGAGCTAAGATGACTGATTCAAGAAAAAAATTCAAAGAATTAGATAGAGGTTTTTATGATTTTAAGAATTTATTCGAGTATTCTGATATATCAGATAAAGGATTAAATGCCAAGATCATAAACGAACTATCAGATAAAAAGAATGAACCGGATTGGATGCGTCAAAGAAGACTAAAATCACTTGAGATTTTTGAGAAAACTCCTAATCCATCTTGGGGACCAGATCTATCAGAGCTTGATATCAATGACATTACAACTTATGTAAAGCCAAAAAGCTCTAAGAAAAGCAATTGGGAAGATCTTCCTGATGATATAAGAGATACATTTGATAGACTTGGAATTCCTAAGGCAGAGCAAGAATCATTGGCAGGAGTAGGAGCCCAATATGATTCAGAAGAAGTTTATCATTCAATACAAGGATATCTAAAAGATCAAGGAGTAATTTATACAGACTTTGATACAGCACTTAAAGAACATGAGGATATTGTAAAAGAATATTTCCAAAAGGCAATCCCACCAACACTTCACAAGTATGCAGCACTTCATGGAGCAGTATGGTCAGGTGGATCATTAGTCTATATTCCAAAGGGAGTAAAAGTAGATATACCACTTCAATCATATTATAGATTAAATGCCCCAGGAGCAGGACAGTTTGAGCATACAATGATAGTTGTAGAAGAGGGAGCTTATGTTCATTTTATAGAAGGATGTTCAGCACCAAGATATAATGTAGTAAATCTTCATGCAGGTTCTGTTGAAATATTTGTAAAGAAAAACGCGGCAATGAGATTTTCAACAATAGAAAACTGGTCAAGAAATATGTATAACTTAAATACAAAAAGAGCATTGGTAGATGAAAATGGCAAGGTAGAATGGATATCAGGCTCATTTGGATCAAAAGTATCAATGTTATATCCTACATCAGTTCTAAGAGGAGAAAATGCAAGAAGTGAATATACAGGAATTACATTTGCAGGAGATGGACAATATATAGACAATGGTTGTTCTGCAATACATCTTGCAAAAAATACTTATTCCACAGCTCTTACAAAATCTATAACACAAGGTAGTGGAAAGAGCATGACAAGATCACTTGTCCAAATGACAAAAAATGCAGATGGATCAAGATCAACAGTTGACTGTGAGAATCTTATGCTTGATGAACAAAGTAAGTCAGATACAATACCAGTATTAGATATAAGAAACTCCAATGTAGATGTAGGTCATGAGGCAAAAATCGGAAGCATTGATCAAGCACAGATATTCTATCTAATGAGTAGAGGTATATCAAAAGATGAAGCAAAATCAATGATAGTAAGAGGATTTGCAGAACCTATAGCAAAAGAGCTTCCAGTAGAATATGCAGTAGAGATGAACAATCTAATTGATATGGAACTTGAAGGAGCGAATGGTTGATGAAAGCAAATGTAATGAGAATGCCTACATGGCGATATCTTAAATTAAATTCAGTAGAATTAGAAGAAAAACAATTTGAAAAGAAAGACTACAAATATATAGAAAGCTCTAAAGAACAATCAGATTATGTAAAAGATTTATTTTCTAATAAAGATTATGGATTGTCTAAAGATAAGCTAGAAGAAGTAGAGAAATTTTCAAATGTTAATATATATAAAGAAGTAAAAGAGGACAAAGACACCGAAATCTTCTACTATGATACAGATAAAGATAATAGCGAAATATTTAGCACTATTGATATAAATGCAAAAGAAAACACAAGCTCAAGCTATATGCTATCTTTTAATTCAAAAGATGATTACAAAGCTTATGTGAATTCACTAGTTAGAATAAATCTTGAGAAAAATTCAAAAGTAAAACTTTTAATAATTACAAATCTTTCTAAAGAAAGTGAGAACAATCAGCAAATATCATCAATAATTGGAGAAAATGCAAGCCTTGAATTATCATATATAGAGCTTGGAGCAGCAAATTCATTTGTAAACTACAAGAATTTCCTAGAAGGAAAGAAGTCAAAACTTGATTTTGATGGAGTATACTTCAAAGAAAATGAAGATTACATGGATATGCTAGTTACAAATGAACATCAAGGAGAAGATAGCTCATCTAATACAATATTTAATGGAGCATTAAAAGATAGTGCAAATAAAGCATGGAAAGGAGTGGTTGATCTAAAAAGAGGCTGCAAAAGAGCCGATGGGAAAATCGGAGATTATGCAATGCTCTTATCAGATGATGTAGTAAATAAGACAACACCTATACTTTTATGTGAAGAAGACAAAGTAAAAGGAAACCATGCTGCAAGTGTAGGAAGATTAAACAGAGAAATGCTCTATTATATTATGAGTAGAGGATTAAGCAAAAAGCAAGCAGAAAGTATGATACTTGAAGCAAGCTTTACACCAACACTTGATAAAATAGAAGATGAAAGCCTAAAAGATGAACTCAAAAAGAAAGTTCATAGCATGAACAACAGGGGGCTATAATGGATATCCAAGAAATTAGAAAAGATTTCTCATATTTAGATAAAGAAAAATTAAAAAGAGAAATAAAATATTTCGATTCAGCAGCTACAACACAAAAGCCAAATAGTGTAATAGAAGCAGTAGATAATTATTACAAATATTCTAATGCCAACCCTCATAGAGGATCACACTATCTTGGATTAAAAGCTACCAATGAATACGAAGATGCAAGAGAAGTTGTAAGAGAATTTATAAATGCTAAAAGAAGCGAAGAGATAGTATTTACAAAAAACACAACAGAATCACTAAATCTTTTGGCATATAGCTATGGATTAGATAATTTAAAAGAAAATGACGAGATCCTAATTACAATTCTAGAACATCATGCAAATCTAGTTCCTTGGCAAATGGTTTCTAAAAAGACTGGAGCAAAACTAGTCTATGCTTATTTAAAAGATGACTATTCACTAGATTATGATGATCTAAAATCAAAGATAAATGATAATACAAAGATAGTATCTGTAACAGGTGCAAGCAATGTTACAAGTGAGATAATTGATGTCAAAAAGATAACCAAATGGGCTCACGAAGTAGGGGCAATATCAATAGTAGATGGAGCACAGCTTGTCCCACACAAAAAGGTAGATGTACTAGATATAGATTGTGATTTCTTGGCATTTTCTGCCCATAAGATGTATGCACCAATGGGAGTTGGAGTTTTGTATGGAAAATACGAACTATTAGATAAGATGAATCCATTTTTATTAGGTGGAGAAATGATTGAATACGTTCATGAGCAAGACTCTACATTTACAAAGCCACCATTGAAATTTGAAGCAGGAACTCCAAATGTAGGAGGAGTTATAGGACTTAGAAAAGCCATAGAATATATCAATAGCATAGGAATAGATAAGATATATGAATACGAATCAAATCTTACAAAACTATGTTATGACTTAATAAAAGATACAGAAAATCTTACTATATATTATCCAGAAAATTCTAAGACAGGATCCTTGTTATCATTTGTATTTTCTGATATTCATGCACATGATGTATCCACTATATTAGATAGTACAAATATAGAAGTAAGAAGCGGACACCATTGTGCAATGCCACTTCATGAGTATTTTGGAATAAGTGCAACTTGCAGAGCTTCATTTAGCATATATAATACTAAAGAAGAAGTATACAATTTTGCAGAGAATTTCAAAAAAGTAAGAAAGGTTATGGGGTTATAATGGATCTTTCAGATATTTATACACAAGTAATACTTGAACATTCAAGAAATCAAGATAACAAAAGAGAACTAGAAGATTATGATATAAAAGAACCTGGACATAATCCATCATGCGGTGATGAGATAGAATTAGAGTTAAAGCTAGATGGAGATGTAATAAAAGATGCTGCATTTGTAGGACATGGTTGTGCTATAAGTCAAGCATCAACATCTATAATGTGTGATGAAATCAAAGGTAAAACTTTAGAAGAAGCCAAGGAAATGGCAGAGATTTTCATAGGAATGATAAAAAGAGAAGATGTGTCAGAAGAAGATTTGGAAAAATTAGGCGATGGCGCAGCACTTCAAAACATTTCTAATATGCCATCAAGAGTAAAATGCGCTCTTTTAGCTTGGCATACTTTAGATGATGTAATCAAAAAAAGAGAAGAATAACAAATGAAAAATAATAATCTCAAACAGCAAGGAGAAATGTTATTTAAAACATCTCTAATATCTACTATAGTACTTTTGATTGTATTTATTCTAGATGAAAAAAGAGATGGCGATGTAAATTTTATATTGCTTTTGGCCTTTGTGCTAGTGTTAGCGACAACAATTAGAGACTATATCAAATACATGAGATAAAAACACCCATCATTTATTTAAAATAAATGATGGGATTTTTTTAATGTTTTTGTTTTTTATCTATATTACCAATTAATCTTGGAAGAAGTCTTTGTTCTCTTTCATAAAGAATTTGCTTTTTCTCCTCAAGTGTATCGAAAAGTTCGATTTTTTCTTTTCTTTGAATATCATCTTTTAGAAGCTCTTTTATGATTTCATCTTGAATTTCTATTATGCTTTTTTGAAGATTTCTAGTTGTAATTAAGTTCTTAGCTATATCTTCTTCGGTTTCTTCTAGAAAATCAGAAATTTCAAATATCTTATCGTTAGTAAGCTCTCTTAATCTTTCTGTATCTCTTTTTATTTTCTCTAATCTTTGTTTGACCTTTTCTGTTCTAAAAGTTATCTCTGGGTAAGCATCAATGATTCTTTTATGTAGAATTGATTTATTTTCAAGTAAAAATCTTACTTCCTTAGCTATAACCTCACTATCATCAGCTTGTGAATTTTCTACACCTTCTTTTAGAAGCTTAATTATAAAGTGAGATAATACATAATCACTTGACATAACTATTACTATAACTAAGCTTATGACTTTTATGCTACTGTATGTAAAATATGACATAAAATTTATTATATATGGATCAAAGACCTTATATATAAGCATCCCACCAAATCCAAATAGAAGCAAATTGCCAATCCAAACTCTTCCATGAAGATTCATGGGTTTTTGTGAATAATCCCACCATCTTGCATGAAATCTCTTTTCAAGGATAAAGCTTGTAATATATTCCAAAATTCCACATAAGAAAAATGAAATAAAAAAGCTAGTTCCAAAAGAAGAATCATATTTCGAGAAAATATCTGATACGACAGTTACAACTACAGCTCCTGATCCATAAATCGGACAATATGGACCTATTAGAAATCCTCTATTTATAAACCTACCATATTGTAGGTATTTTAAAGTAACTTCTATAATCCATCCTAGCACAGAAAATGCAAAAAATATAAATATCAGATTATAAAGATATAAATCATTCATAATTTACCTCGTTATTTTTCCACTATGATACTATAAAATTTTTGAAAATTCAATTTTATGGCCATTATATATTTTATAAAAATCTTAGGACTTTTTTATAAATCGCTTTTATTGTATAATATCTAAAAGGAGGCATTATGACTGAGAAAAATAACATTGAAAAATTATTAGATGATTCTTTAAACCTTGGTTTAGGTGTATTCCACTACTCTAGAGAAAAAATAAAATCTTTAGTAGACGAAGTAGTAGATCGTGGCGAAACTGAGAGAGAAAAGATCGTCGATGAGCTTATGGAAAGAGGAGAAGCTCAAAGAGAAGAAATCAGAAAAATTGTAAGAGAAGAATTGACAAATAAATTCGATTTAGATGAATATGTCAAAAAGAGTGAAGTAGAAGAAATCGTAAGAGAAGAAGTTAAAAGACAAAGTGAAGTAGAATTATAGGTATTAAATGACAAACAACAGGATTGAATATCAAAAGAGAAAATTAGAGATAGTTAAAGCTTTTATAAAGGCAGGAATTTTCAAGGCTGTAAGAGAGTCTATTTCCGTTGAAAAGGATATTTTAAAAGATAGAAAATTCAACAGCGAAAGTGAAAAAAGACTTGGAAGAAAATTAAAACAAACCTTTGAAAATCTTGGACCTACATTTGTAAAGCTAGGACAAATGATGTCTACAAGAAGAGATATTTTCTCAAAAGAAGTTATAGAAGAATTAGAAAAACTTCAAGATGATGTCGATCCTGTTAGTTTTTATGAAATAAAAGAAGTATTCTACGAAGAATTTCAAAAAGACATATATGATGTTTTTGAAGCATTTAATCCAAAACCTATTGCAAGTGGATCAATAGCACAAGCACATGATGCTATTTTAAAAGTTGATGGCAAGAATTTCAAAGTTTGTGTAAAGGTCCAAAGAAAGAATATAAAAGAAAAAATTTCTCTAGATATTAAGATACTAGAAGATTTAATAGATAGAGTATTTATGAAAACCCCATTAGCAGGAATATTTGATTTAAAAAATATGCTTAGGGAGTTTAAAAACAACTTGTATTTTGAGATGGATTTTAATATAGAAGCAAAAAATCTTATTAAATTTTCAAGATATAATAAAAGGGACAAATACATCCATTTTCCAAAATTATACGAAAAGTACACATCTACGAAAGTTATGACAATGGAATATATAGATGGAGTTTCTATAAAAAACTTAGACGATGATCCAGGTGATTTTGACAAGAGAAATCTTGCAAATAGACTTGTATATTCTTATGTAAATCAGTTTTTTAGAGATGGATACTTCCATGCAGACCCTCATCCTGGTAATATTATGGTTCTTGATGATGATCATTTGGCACTTATAGACTTTGGTATAATGGGTAAACTTTCTAATAATTATAGATATCAGATTATGAAGATATTTATGGGAATTTCTTATGATCAGACTAGACTTATAACAGATGCTGTAATAGGAATGGGACTTCTTAGAGCTTCAAGGACAAATGTTAAAGAATTTGAGATGAATCTTCAACATATTCTTGATAAATATCTAGAGCTTAGTCTTCATGAGATGAAGCTTACAGATATGATTACAGAGTTTTTTGATTTGCTTAGAGCCCATAAGATAAAAATCCCATCTACTCTATTTAATTTCGGAAAGACTGTTATAGTACTAGAAGGTGTTGTAGAAAGACTTGTAGAAAATCAATCACTAGTAGAGCTTGCATATCCAATAGCTAAGAAAATCAACCATAGATTTTTCTCAAAAGATACACTAAAAGCTAGGGCAATACCTAAGATATATGATTTCTATTCTGTGATAAAAGAACTTCCAGAATTTACAATATCTACAATGAGACAGGTCTCAGATGGCGGAATTTCTATTAAGATAAAACAAGATTTTAATTATCTTAAAGAAAGAAAGAAAATCGAAGATAGAAGAAATCTTGTAATTATATTTCTAGCTTTGGCTATTCTTTTTTCATCAGCACTTATAGCTTTTGCTATATCTGGAATAGAGATTGCATTTGTAAAGAAATTTTTGAAATTTATATTGATACTTGTAGGAGCGATTATAGTTATACTTTTATCTATAATTTTCTATAAATTTATTAGAAAGGAATAATATTGAAAACATCAAAAGATTACTATATACCACATTTTTTATGTGGAATAAATAAGAAACTTAAGCTATCTAGTCTTCTTGGATTTATGATTGAAACATCAGTAATACAATCTAATATCGCAGAAGAAAACCTAGATAATGAGAAAAGACACTGGATAGTCTATAGATGGAAAGTTATAATAGATGAATTTCCAAAATACAAAGATAATATAAATATTACCACATATCCTACAGGATTTAATAAATTCTATGCTTATAGAAAGTTTGAAGTAAAAAATAACGACAAAATAATAGTAGATTCACTATCCGAATTTATGCTATATGATACAGATAAGAATAGAGTTATAAAGATTCCTAAGGATTATGTGGAAAGTTATGGAATTCATGAAGGCAAATTCAAAGAAATAGAGCTTTCAATGGATAAAGATTTTGATAATTCAATTGATTTAGATATAAGATATAGTGATATCGATCATAATGGTCATGTTAATAATTCAAAATATGTAGACTTTTTTAAAGAAGTGATAAAAGAAAGAGAAGATGATATTAAATATATCGATATAACTTACAAAAACGAGATAAAATACAACGAAAAGGTAAAGCTATTTTATAATCTAAATGATGATTTCTTTGAATTTGAGATAAGATCTGTTGATAAAATCAAAACTTACGGAAAGATGTATTTTAATGTATAAAGAAAATTACGGAAATATCCCAAATAGAGATAAGATAAATTTTATTTTAAATGATGGATATGAGAAAAGCAAAGATTTGAATCTTCTTATAAGATCTTTTAGAATTGGAAGATTTCTAGGAAATTTATCAAAGGATCTTTCTTTGGATAAAGAGATCTTAGAAAGTCTAAGTCTTTATAAATTAGATGAGTTATATAATGATTCAATTATTAATATTTACCAGAAATTAAGAGAAGAGGCGTATTTTTTTAATGCGAAAGTTTTGCTTATCTTTGATGAAAGTGACTTTATGAAAGAATACAAAGAAAATCATATTCTAAATGATTATGAAAAAGTCATATTAGATGTAGATAGATTTTTTGATTATAAGGGAGATATTATAGATAATGATTACAAGAGAAATTTTAGTTTGCTTTTATCAAAAGATATAGAAACTTATCTTCCAAAGGTTAACAAAAACAAATTTCCATACAATAAATAAGCAAGTAGCATAGCCTTGGGCATTCTACTTGCTAATTATTAGATGTATTTTTCCATATCAAACTCTACTTTTTCTCCAAGATTTATCACAATAGAGGGTATTCCAACATAATAATTTTCTCTTGCATCATTATAATCTTTTAATGAATCTCTATATCTTAAAAATTTCTTTAGATTTGCCATATTTTCTGTTATATTTATTAGTTTAAATTTCTCTTTTTCAAATTTATCAGGATTTTTATTTATTGCATTCATAATAGCCTTACTATCAGGACATTTATCACTTACAAATAATTCTTTTATTGGATTTGTGTTTTTGTATTCTACATAACTAAACTTTATACCATTTTCTTCCATTAACTCGGATTCTTTTTCTATAACCCGGTTTTCATCCAAATCTAGATTTCTCATAAAGGTATCGGCGTCTTTTTTGGCGTGGATTTTTGTAAGAATGGCTCCATCACAATAATCTATTAGTAAATCTATTATCTTTCCTCCACCTACTACATAGATATTTTTATCACTTTTGTAAATATATGCGAGAAGCAAGTCTATGTCATTAAAAACTTTTACTCCATCTTTTTTAAAATCCTTATTTCTTGTTAAAACTATATTTTCCCTATTGGAAAGTGGCTTTTCCATTGAATCGAAAGTCTTTCTTCCCATAATTATAATATTATTTTCAGTTAGACTTTTGAAATGTCTAAGGTCTTTTTTTATTCTAAAAAGCAGATCATTATCTTTTCCTATAGCAAAGTTTTCATCTACTGCCATAATCATTTTCATCATATCACCTCAATTATATTTTAACATAATTATAGTATTTTACTTAATTGACTTTGATAGTTTGTTTTTAGTATTATATTAGTGAGGTTTAATATGAGAGAGAAAGCGAAATATTTAGAAATTAGAGATTTTGTCGCCATGCAAATCATAAAGGGCAGACTTAAAAGTGGCGATAAATTATTTACAAAGACGTTTTTTATAAATAAGTTTAAGGTAAATCCTAAGTATGTGGATAGAGCTTATGAAAAGATGATTGAAGAAAATCTTATCATAACCAAAGAAGATAATTATTATCTAAATTTCGATGAAAATATGGTAAGAAAACTTATAAATCAATTTGCAAATGAAATTACTAATGATTATCTTTATGAAATGGAAGAGATTGGAATGGATTTTGATAAAGTTTATAAATTTTTGACTACGAGGTTAAATGCTCATGGCTGATATATTACAAATTAAAAATTTAAAGAAAACTTATGGAGATCTAAATGCTCTAAATGGCATTAATTTATCTCTTGAAGAGGGCAAACTTCTTGGCCTTCTAGGACCAAATGGCTCGGGAAAGACAACTCTTATAAAGATAATCATGGGTCTAATTAAGCCTGATCAAGGTGAGGTTAGAGTTGATGGTAAGCTTGTAGGGGTTGAAACGAAAAAGATAATATCATATCTTCCAGATGCCTATCATCTATATGATAACTTAACTATAAAAGATGCAATCAATCTATACAATGACTTCTATGATGACTTTTCTATGAAAATTTGTAAAGATTTGATGGATTTTATGCAAATACCTAAAAAAGGCTATGCCGAAAAATTATCCAAAGGAATGAAAGAAAGGCTCCTTTTGACTTTGACTTTATCAAGAAAGACCAAAATGTACATTCTAGATGAGCCAATAGAAGGTGTTGATCCAATTGCAAAAGAGATGATTCTAAGTGCTATAATAAATACTATTGACATTGGAAGAACTATTATAATCACAACCCATCAGGTTCAAGACCTTGAGAATCTTTTCGATGATGTGGCATTATTAAGAGATGGAAATGTCATTATAAAAGATGATGCAGAGAAAATAAGAGAAGTAAATTCGATGTCTATCTCACAATATTACAGGGAAATTTTTGGATGATGTTTAATTTTTTGAAGTATGAATTTAAAAGAAGCAGAAAATTTAATCTATTTTTCTTTTTTCTAAGCTTGATAATAACAGTTCTTTTTGCAATTGTTTTATGGAATGTTTTGAAAAATACTAGCTATGATATAGATATTTCAAGTGTATTTGAAAGTGCATTTGTATTTATGATATTTGTCGTGCTTTCGATTAATCTTTTGTACTTTCTAAGAAGATATAGAAATGATATTTTCTCAAAAAGTGCATATCTTACATTTACTCTTGATATATCTACAAATAAGCTATTTCTTGCAAAGATGATTACAGCTTTAATTGTAACTTTGATAAATGAGATTATTTTTACTGTCATATTTTCTTTTATGAATTTTTTTATGAATAGAAGATTTAATATAGATAATCTTTTGACAAAAATTGGTATGGGAAATTTCATAAGACTTTTCCTATATTCTATATTGATTCTATCAATATTTTGGCTTATGGCTTATGCTCTTTTGACACTTGCTATAAGTCTTACTAGAGTTAAGTTTTTTAGAAGATATTATGACTTTGTAAGTATTGTATTATTTGTTGTGATATTTACACTTATACTTGCTCTTTTAAGATATGTCTATGTAAGACTACCTTATATGATAGATTTTGAAGATTTTGCGGTAAGATATGTCCGTCAGATTAATGGCTTTGATCTATCAATGCTTTATATGAATCTAGATGGAAAGATAATTGGAATGAATATATATGATTTATTTATTTCAATATTTACTATTGTCATATCTTTTGTGGCAAATATTTATGTTGTAGAATACAAGATTGATTTGTAGGTGAATTATGGGAAGAATTATAAAATACGATTTAAAATCAAATTTTAAATTTTTTGCTTCAACTTTGATAGTCTATGTTATCTTTATGATTTCTATAGCATCTATTAGAGGTATTGGAGCAGTAAATGATGTATTTAAAAGTGAAGATACAAGTAAGACTCTTGTAATAATAGAGATAATAGTTTTCTCATTTGTAGTTATTTATTTTCTTTTAAATTCATTTTACAAAGATTTATACACAAAAAGGGGAGTTTTAACTTTTACACTTCCAGTTAATATGAGCAAATACCTATTTGCAAAGACAATAGTAATAGATCTTTTCTATGTTTTGATGATTGCACTTATTTCTATAAGCTTAAAGCTTTCTATGGGTATAAATATCAATAGAAGACTAGTTATTATGTTTTTGATGACTTTGTTTATCATAAACTTACTAGCTAATATAGCCTTTTTCTGTATGGAAGTTGACAAATTCTATCTTTCACAAAAAAACAGAAATTGGGTAGTAGTTGTAGCATTAGTAACATTTATACTAATCTTTACACTTGCATTTTTGCTTTGCTATAAAAATGTATTTTACTATGATGGAATGATAAAAAGAGGGGATAATTTTCTTCTTGCATTTATATATCCATTTGAAGGCAAATGCATAAATATAGTTCCATTTATATATTATTTTATAGTAAATGTAGTATTATTTGCACTTAATGTAAAGATTTTAAATGATGATTTAGATTTATCCTAGGAGGTAGTATGAATTATATATTTTTGTCCCCAGAATTTCCCGATAACTATAAGATCTTTGTAGAGAAATTAAGAGAAAACGGGGTTAATGTATTGGGAATTGGTGAGTGTCCTTACCAAGAATTAGATGTTAGACTTAAATCATATATGACAGAATATTATTGGGTAAAAGAAATAAATTACGAAGAGATCTTTAAGGCAGTAGCTTATTTCTCATTTAGATATGGGAAAATCGATTTTCTAGAATCAATCAATACATACTGGAAAGACACACTTGAAAAGGTAAGGGTTGACTTTAATATAGCAAATAAAGTCTATGATAGTAGTAATAATACCAATGAAGTTATATGCTATGATGGATTAATAGATTATGATGGAAATATTGTATTTGAATTTGAAAGCAACTACAAGAAATCCCCCAAAGAATTGACCAGTGCCGATATAAAAGAATCTGTAAAAAGAAAATGTATTGATGCTATTAGAAAGAGGAATATAAAGTCATCCTTTTTCCATATAGAAATGGATAATGATTATAATATAATATCAATCGAAGAAAACTATGACATAGGATTTATATTTGATATTTATAATTATGCCTATGATATAGATATATACAAGGCTTATGCTGATATGATTGTAAAAAAAGAAATAGATTTCTATAAGAAAGACATATATGATGTATTGCTTTTAGAAAGGGAAAATGACAATTACAAATACACAAATGATGATATAAAAGATAAGTACAGAGATTATTTATGTATGGTTTTAGAAGGTAATAAGGATTATTTCATATTTAGATCAAAAGACAAAAAAATATTTTCTAGCATAAAAAAAGATCTAGGTGAGACTATATGACATATAGCATGAAAAGTTTCTATAGTTATAATCTTTCAAAAGAGATAGGTTTTAGTGTATATGGCACTAAGGGAAAACCTATAATAGTATTTCAAAACTTAGAAGATTATAATCTAAGCTATAAGGACTACATGATAAATAAAGATATAGAAAGCTTAGTTAAAGCAGAGAAAATTTTAATATTTATGCTAGAAAGTGTAGATAATGAGAGTTATCTTAATAAAAACTCTACTCAGCATCAGATGAATAAGAGAAATGAAGAATACGAAAGATACATTCTACATGAATTTATTCCATATATAAAAAGCGAATATGGAGTTTTTGGACAATTCATGTTACTTGGAAAGAAAATTGGTGGATATCATGCTATAAATTTCCATCTAAAACATCCTGATGTATTTGATATATCATTAACTATTTCTCCTATTCTAAACTTAAGGCATCTTTTTAAAGAGGAGTTTAACGATAATCTAAGTTATTTTAATTCTCCAATTGATTATATATGGAATAACAATGATACTTGGTTTGTAGATAAATTTAGGAAAGAGACTTTCATATTTTCAACAGAGGATAATGAAGATAACAAAGAATCGATCGAAGATATGAGAATTATGCAAGAAGCCTTTAAGAAAAAAGACATCGATGCTATATTTGACTATTGGAAAAAAGGTGATCGTTGGGTAGATGATGGTCAAAAGATTTTCTATTATCTATCTGAATTGCAAGATAAGGGAATGATATGATTTTAATTTGTGGGATAATATCTGTAATAATTGCAGTTATTGTAGTAAATACTTTTGATGTGGCAAATAAGGATATGGTAATTCTTGTGATATGCGTTCTAGGAATTTTTCTTGGAACTTATCTAAAAAATAAGAAAAATGAAAATATTAATAAGACACAAAAATAAGGGCGTTAGCCCTTATTTTTATATTAATTATTTTGATGAATTAAGATATCTTTGTAAGAATTCCTTAGTTCTTTCGTTCTTAGGATTTTCAAAAATTTCCTTTGGTGTAGAAAGCTCACATACTCTTCCTTTATCCATAAAGCAAACTCTTGAAGAAACTTCTCTTGCAAAGTCCATCTCGTGAGTTACAACAACCATTGTCATCTTTTCTTTGGCAAGGGACTTCATAACATTTAATACATCTCCTACCATCTCAGGATCAAGGGCACTTGTTGGCTCATCGAATAATAATACTTCAGGATTCATACACAAGGCTCTTGCTATTGCAACTCTTTGTTTTTGTCCACCTGATATTTGTGATGGCTTGGCATTTACAAATTGACTCATTCCTACGACATCTAGAGCTTTTCTTGCGTTTTCTTCAGCTTCACTTTCGCTTCTTTTTAGAACTTTGACTTGTCCTATAATGCAGTTTTTGAGAACTGACATATTTTCAAAAAGATTAAAATTTTGAAATACCATTCCAACTTTTGTTCTATACTGTCTAAGGTCAAAATTTTTCTCTAGTATATTTTGATCTTTAAAGTATATATCTCCACTTGTAGGCTCTTCCAATAGATTAAGGCATCTTAGAAAAGTTGATTTACCAGAACCTGAAGAACCTATTATAGTCAAAACTTCGTTTTTTATTATGCTAAGATCAATTCCCTTTAAAACTTCATTTTCACCAAAATTTTTCTTGAGATTTTTTATTTTAATTATTTCTTGCGGCATGTCTATCTCCTGTTGATGATTCTAATATGAAATCTTTGTTGTTCATCTTTTTTTCAATTAACATAATTATTCTTGTAACTACAAATGTTAGTACAAAATAGATTATAGCTGTTACAAGATATGTTTGGAATATCTGATATGTGCTTCCTGCAATTGACTTTGACATAAAGAATAATTCTGTAACACTTATTACATTAAGAACTGAAGTATCCTTTATATTAATTACAAATTCATTTCCTATTGCTGGAAGGATTGATTTTATAGCTTGAGGTAATATTACATGAACCATTGATTGAGTATGGCTCATACCAATAGATTTGCAAGCTTCCATTTGTCCTTCATCTACTGAATTTATACCACCTCTTACAACTTCTGATAGATAGGCACCTGTATTTATTGAAACAATCAAAAATGCTGCAGACATTGAGCTCATATCAATACCGAAAAATTGCTTTGATCCATAGAATATAAGCATTGCCTGAACCATCATAGGTGTTCCTCTAAATACTTCTATATATATTGAAAGTATGAAGTTTATAAGCTTTGAAAAGAAATAACCGATAGGATTTTTTCTTTTGTCAACGCTTATTTTTTTGATTATGGCAACTATAAGACCTATAAGAAAACCTATAAGAGTTGATATTATTGCTATGATCATGGTGTTTTTTGCACCATTTAAAAACATTGTTGAATATTGGCTTAGAATTTCTTTCATTTGTTCGAAAAATCCCTTATTTGTAACAACTGCCTCTTCTTCACCTTCTTCGTTTTGAGATATTTTTACCATATCATTCATAATCTCATCACGTTCTTTTTCGCTTATTTCACTTAAAGCTTTATTTACAGGATCTAGAAGATCAGAGTTTTTCTGTAAACCTACGGCAATTGATGTATCTTCAGGATCAGTCTCAAATCCCTTGCCATCCTCAAAGTCTATAAATGTAAGATCATCATTTGCAAAAACTGCAGCCATTGCACCAGGTTTTTCTGATACATAACCGTCAACCTTTGAAGCAAGTACAGCAGAAATCATACTAGGAAAAGATTCCATAGCCTCTTTCTTATCTACATTATTTATTTGATCAATTACGCTATAGTGGAAAGTATTTAGCTGTCCTGTAACAGACATTCCACTAAGATCATCTAAAGATTTTGCATTGGCAAACTCATTATCCTTTCTTGTTACAATTACAAGATTTGATGTGTAATAATTATCAGAGAAATCTATTGATTTCTTTCTCTCAGCAGTAGGACTCATACCTGCAATTATTGCATCAATTTTACCACTTGTAAGAGCTGGTGCAAGACCATCCCATTCTACCTTTTGAATTTCTAATTTCTTTCCTAATTTGTCGGCGATTTTCTTTGCCATTTGGACATCATATCCATTTGCATACTCGCTAGGTGAGTTAGAGACTTCAACAGCCCCATTGGAATCATCTACTTGAGAAAAATTAAACGGAGCATAATTTACTTCCATTCCAACTTTGAAAGTATCTTCATCAGCATTAGCTCTTGAAATAGGGCTAAGAAGAATAAGTATCATTACAAAGACAGAAAGGAACCTTTGGAATTTTTTCATATAACCTCCTTAATTATTTTATATATTATATCATTCAAATAAGTTTCGCACAATTCTTTTACATTTTACTATTGTAAAGTAAGATATTGCAAAAGTCAAATAAATCTACATAATTATAGTATAATATACTATGAGAAAAGGAGATTAGATATGGAAAGAAAAGATGTAAATTATGATTCATTCAAAATAAAGCTAAATGAAAATTCTAGCATAAAACATGTAATTGCTGTAATGAGTGGTAAAGGAGGAGTAGGCAAATCCTCAGTAACTTCACTTATAGCAAATAGACTAAACCAACTAGGCTATAAAGTAGGAATATTTGATGCAGATATAACAGGACCATCAATACCAGAAGCATTTGGATTATACGAAAATGCCACAGGATCAAAAGCTGGCATAAATCCAGAAGTATCAAGAGATGGAGTTAAGGTTATGAGTGTAAACTTAATCCTTTCTAATAAGACAGATCCAGTAGTATGGAGAAGCCCAGTTGTAAATAATGTCCTAAAACAATTTTATAGTGATGTAAATTGGGGAGAGCTTGATTATCTATTAGTAGATATGCCTCCAGGAACAAGTGATGTGCCACTTACAATTTATCAATCACTACCAGTAGATGGATGTGTAATTGTAACAAGTCCACAAAATCTTGTATCAATGATAGTAGAAAAATCCATCAATATGGCAAGAATGGTAAATGTAGATATACTTGGAATAGTAGAGAATATGAGCTACTACAAATGTCCAGATTGTGGAAGCATTCATAAAATATTTGGAGAAGGAAATACAAAACAAATCGCTGGGAAATATGGAATAAGTACAGTATGTGAACTTCCAATAAATCCAAAGATCGCACAAAAAATAGACAATGGACAAGTAGAAGACTTAGAAATAACAGCACTAGATGATATTATAAATAACATAAAAAATCTAGATAATAAGGCAGAATAGATATGAAATTAAAGACAAAGCTTGCGTCAATATTGGCATTATCTATAGTGCTTATATCAGGTAATGCTTATGCTTCTAATCGGGAGAAAGATACCTATATTTATGGAGCAGGACTTAATGATAATCAAATACAAGAAGTTGCACATACACTAAAAATAGATACAGATACTACCTTAAATGACAATGTAGGAGGAGATGATACAGAAAAATATCTAGGATATAGAGCAAATGACTATGATATGATCTCATCAGTTGTCGTAAAAAAGATGCCAAAAGGAAGTGGAATTTCAATAGAGATTCTAACACCAGATAAGATAACAGACATTACAGAAAGCCAATATGTAAATGCAGCTATAACAGCAGGAGTAGATGATATTGATATAAAAGTAGCATCTCCTAAACCTGTTACAGGAGAAAGTGCACTTACAGGAGTGTATAAGGCAATCGAGCTAAATGGTGATAAGATAGATACCGAAAGAAGCGAAGTTGCCCAAGATGAGCTTAGCACAGTAAATGAAATCAACCAAGAAAACAAACAAAAAGACGGCTTTGATGCAAAAAAGCTTGATGATGTAGTAATAGATGTAAAACAAGAACTTCAAAAATACAAAGAAGAAAACGGCGAAAAAGCAGATAGCGAAAACCTAAGAGAGATAGTAATAAATACTGTAAATAACTACAATCTAGGAGATATATTATCAAATAACAATATAGAAAGCCTTATAGATTATTTCAACAAATATCAAAATACCGATGCCGTTGATAGCGATAAGGTAATGGAAAATCTAAACAATCTAAAAGACACACTTACACAAAAAGGACAAGAGATATATGAAGATAACAAGTCTGATATAGATAATGCCTATAACAAAGCCAAAGAAAGTGGGATTTTTGATAAGATAAAAGAATTTTTCATAAATCTAGTAAATGAAATCAAAGCGATGTTTTAGCTATGGAATTGATTGATATATATGATGAGAATAAGAATTTCTTGGAGACAATACCAAGAGATGATACAAAGAAATTCTTTAATAATTTTATAAAAGTTGTACACATCTATGTGAATATAGATGACAAATATCTAATCCAAAAAAGAGCTTTAACCAAAAATATAAAGCCAGGAGAATTAGAAATTACAACAGGAGCAGTTACAAGTGGGGAAAACCCACTTGATGCTGCAAGAAGAGAACTACAAGAAGAGTTATCAATAGTAGAACCTAAGGAAAGTTTTGTAAGCCTTGGAGATTTTAGAGGAGAAAAGACATTTCAATATGTGTATTTCTTAAAATCTTTTATAAATATATCAAATATTAAGCTTCAAAAAGAAGAAGTAGATAGCATATATCTTCTATCAAAAAAAGACATGATCTCATTTGTAGAAAATAATATGAGAAGATCTCAAAGCTATAAGCAATCTGTCATAAATATGATAAAAGATTTTGCATAATCAATTTAATGTGGTATTATATTAAATAATTGAATATGATTCTTTGATGCAAAAAAGTACTATATGTGGAAAAATACAGAGATATCATGTTGCTGAGAGTTGATAATTAAAGCATATACGAAAAGAGTTGCTAAGAACAATACAATGTATTGTGCCAATCAGCATTATGATATAAGTGGTTTATAAAACTAGAAGAGTGGTACCGCGGGAAATCTCGTCTCTATTAAGAGACGGGATTTTTATTTTATACAAATTACATAAAGGAGAAAAAAATGTATAAGAAAAAAGATATTTTAAAATTTGTGATACCTTCTATACTTGGAGTATTATTGCTTATGATGCCATTTAAGTATAATGGAGAAACAACAATTCTTGTGGCACTTCTATCAACGAAAGTCCAAGATGTAATAGGAGATATCATACCGACAATTGTAGTTATTATTTTGTATTTATCTTTTATTCTAGCTACAATTTACAAATTTACAAAAAACAAAAAGATAAAAAACATGGAACTTTTAAAGCACACTTGTGATATATCAAATTTCTGGTATTTTGTAAGACTATTAGCAGTTATAATTTCAACTATCATATATTTTAATCTAGAAACTAATTATATCGCAACAGCAGATACAGGTTCACTTATATTGTATGATTTGATAAAAGGACTTTTCGTAATATTCTTTTTTGCAGGATTTCTTTTACCATTACTTACAGAGTTTGGACTTTTGGAATATTTGGGAGTGTTTTTGACCCCTGTAATGAGACCATTATTTAATATTCCAGGAAGATCTGCAATAGATTGTGTTGCAAGCTGGGTAGGAGATGGAACAATAGGAATATCACTTACAGCAAGACAATATGAATTGGGATATTATTCAGAAAGAGAAGCATCTATAATATCTACATGCTTTTCTGCAGTATCGATAACATTTTGTATAGTTATATTGGATACAGTAGGACTTATACAATATCTTGGATTATTCTATTTATGTGTTACTCTAATCGGTGTTATAATAGCAATGATTCTACCTAAAATTTATCCATTAAATAGAAAAGAAGACAAATACTACAATGGAGTAAATAACGATAAGGGAAAATCAATTCCTGAAGGATATACCAAGAGTCAATACGCACTAAAGCTTGCAGTAGAAAAGGCAAAGGAAAGCTCATCTATCTCAAATTACATGAAAAACGGATTGTCTACAGCTCTAGAAATGTGGCTTTCAGTTTTGCCATCAATTATGGCATTTGGTACATTGGCATTAATAGTTGCAACATTTACACCATTTTTCCAATATTTGGGAATGCCATTTAGACCATTATTGAAACTTATGAAGATTCCAGAATATCAGCAAACATCCAATACTTTAGTTGTAGGATTTGCAGATATGTTCTTACCTGCAGTTATGGCAGAATCAATCAAGTCAGAGATGACAAGATTTATCGTTGCAACAATATCTATAACTCAAGTGTTATTTATGTCAGAGACTGGAGCTGTAATACTTGGAAGTAAGATTCCAGTAAATCTTTGGGAGATATTTGTAATATTTATAGAAAGAACATTGATTTCACTTCCAATAGTAGCACTTTTTGCAAACTTCATATTTTAAATAACAAAATCTCTCAGCCGAGAGATTTTTTACTTGAAATCTTTAAATTTTATCATATAATGAAAATACATTAATTAGGAGTGATTTAGTTGGATATGTTAGTATTTAAAAATTTAGGCAAATTCAATATAAAAACATTGTGTTGCTGTTCTATAAAGGAAATTTTATAGAACTATTTGCAATGCCCATTATTCTTAATATAAATTTTGTTATTTAGAGAGTATGCGTTGTATACTCTCTTTTGCTTTATAAAAAGGAGGATTAAATGAAAATTTTAGACACAGTAGGAAAAACATCACTAGTTAGACTTCAAAAAATTGGAGATGGAAGAATATTTGTAAAAGTTGAAAAAGAAAATCCAGCAGGATCTATCAAAGATAGAATTGCTTTAAATATGATACAAGCTGCAATAGATAGTGGCAAATTAAAAAAAGGAATGAAAATTGTTGAGCCAACAAGTGGAAATACAGGAATCGCTCTAGCAATGATTGGAAAAGCCATGGGATTTGATGTTGTATTGGTTATGCCAGAAAGCATGTCAATTGAAAGAAGAAAGTTAATGCAATCTTTCGGAGCAAAATTAATCCTTACAGGAGAAGGTGGAATGAAGGCATCTGTAGAAAAGGCCAAAGAATTAGCAGAAAAAGACGACTATTATATGCCAGATCAATTTGAAAATGAAAACAACTACCTTGCTCATGAGAAATACACTGGACCTGAAATTTATGATAATCTTAAAGATATTGGAGGATTTATTGCGGGAGTTGGAACAGGCGGAACAGTAACAGGAGTAGGACATTTCCTAAAATCAAAGGATCAAAATATCAAAATCTGGGCAATTGAACCAGAAGAAAGTCCAATGCTTACAAAAGGAGTTGCTGGAGGTCATAAGATTCAAGGAATTGGTGCAAACTTCATTCCAAAAGTCCTAGATAGAGATGTATTAGATAATGTATTAACAGTAAAATCAGAAGATGCAATAGAAATGGCAAAAAGACTTTCACAGGAAGAAGGACTTTCTGTTGGAATATCATCAGGAGCAAATGTACTTGGTGCATTGGAAATGTCAAAAGTCGTAGATGGAAATATAGTAACAGTTCTACCAGATTCTGCAGAAAGGTATATATCTACGGATCTATTTAAATAATGATAGGATTTTTTAGAAGATTAAAAGAATACGGGAGATTCATATTAAAAGAAGATCCCGCCTGTCAGAGCCTATTTGAAGCGATTTTTCTATATCCAATTGTAAAAGCAATGGTAAGACATAGAATTGCACATTACTTTTATAACAAAGACCACAAGACTTTTGCAAGATGGATATCACAAAGAACCAGGAAGAAGACTGGAATAGAGATTCATCCTGGAGCCAAAATTGGAAAAAATCTTTTTATCGACCATGGCATGGCAGTAGTTATTGGTGAAACAGCCGAAATTGGCAATAATTGCCACATGTATCACAATATAACTCTAGGTGGAACTGGAAATGAAAAAGAAACAAAAAGACATCCTACAGTTGGAAATAATGTAATAATTGGAACAGGTGCTACAATACTTGGTCCTGTAAAAATAGGAGATGGAGCAAAGATTGGAGCGGGAGCGTTGGTTTTAACTGATATACCACAAAATACAACAGCTGTAGGAATTCCTGCAAAAGTTGTAAAATATAATTAAAAGGGGCTGTTGCAAAAGTCCCAAAATAAAAAAGGCGAGGAAATAAAAAAACCTCGTCTTTTTTGATACAATGTATTTATGAAAACCGTTAAAAATACA
>JAUMZM010000024.1 GCA_030528125.1 Tissierellia bacterium | reverse complement strand
TTAGATAGTAGAAACAAACCCAGCAAAAAGCTGGGTTTGTCTACGTTCTGAGAGGAATAAATCCTCTTTTTTTGTGTGCTAATAATTGGATGATTTATAATATTTTTCCATTTAGTATCTGTCTTTGTATAAGATTAGACAAAATAGTATAATAAGACTATTATAAGAAATTAGTTAAGGAGTTAAAGATGGGAGATATAATATTAACAGGGGATAGACCGACAGGAAAATTGCACTTGGGTCATTATGTTGGATCATTAAAAAACAGAGTTAAAATGCAAAATGAGGGAAATTTTGACAAAATGTATGTAATGATAGCTGATGCTCAAGCTTTGACTGATAATTTTGATAACCCTCAAAAGATAAAAGATAGCATTGCTGAAGTTGTACTAGATTATTTAAGTGTGGGAATAGATCCTAATAAGACTACGATTTTTGTACAATCTTATGTAAGAGAACTTACAGAGCTAACTTTTTATTTCTTAAATCTTGTAACTGTATCAAGACTTGAAAGAAATCCTACTGTAAAATCCGAAATAAAGCTTAGAAATTATGAAACTTCTCTACCAGCCGGATTTTTAATTTATCCAGTTAGTCAAGCAGCAGATATAACTTTGTTCGATGCAAATATTGTACCGGTTGGAGAAGATCAAGAACCCATGCTTGAACAGGCTAGAGAAATTGTTAGGGCCTTTAATTCAACTTATGGTGAGGTTTTTGTCGAGCCAAAGGCTGTAATTCCTGAAAATAAATATCAAAGAAGATTACCTGGTATAGATGGAAATGCAAAAATGAGTAAGTCTTTGGGAAATTGTATATTCTTATCAGATAGCAAAGAAGAAGTAAGAAGAAAAGTAATGTCTATGTATACAGATCCGAATCATATAAATGTAAGTGATCCTGGTAATGTAGAAGGAAATATAGTTTTTACATATCTTGATGTATTTGCTAAAGATTCTGATTTTGAAAAATATTTACCCGAATACAAAAACTTAGACGAATTAAAAGATCACTATAGAAGGGGTGGCCTTGGAGATGTTAAGGTTAAGAAATTTTTAAATAAGATACTTGAAGATGAGCTTGCTCCAATTAGACAAAGAAGACAAGAATATGCTAAAGATATGGATAAAATCTTTGATATGCTAAGAAAATCTTCCAAAGAAGCTAGTGAAATAGGAAGAAAGAAGATCGAACAAGTTCATAAGGCTATGGGAATAGATTACTTTGAAAATAAAGAATACATTAGTTCTATAAGTGAGAAGTTTAAAAAAGAATACAATAAATAAAAATATGAGTCTATAATACAAAATATTTGTATTATGGGCTTTATTTTTTGTGAACTTATAAAATAGATAAAATTATTTATTTTAAATAAAAGCCGCAAATAGCTCAAACTATTAACGGCTTTTTTTATGGTGCGGATAAAAGGATTTGAACCTTCACATCTATTGATATATGAACCTGAATCATACGCGTCTGCCAATTCCGCCATATCCGCAATACTTCTAGATTATAATACAAATTTTAGAAAAAGGCAAAATATCATTTATAATAATTACTAATAATAATCTTGATATAATTTTTGCATTAATATATTATAGTAAGAAGAATTTTATTAGGTGGGGGTGTTTTAAACGAAAAAGAAAAGAAAGCTTTCTATAATAGCTTTAGTAATTAGTATGGTTTTTTGTATATTATTGGCATATAATTCCAATTCTTTTGGAATAAAACCTATTAAGAAAAATAATGAATTTAAAATTTCACTTTTAGATGATAATAAAGGCGATCGTGGATTTGTAATTTATGAAATAAGAATTAATGATAAAGTCATTTCTGTAGAGGATTTAAATTTAAATAATGGCTGGAAAATGTCTAATACAAATGAAGGCTATCCTTTATATATAGATTCATATCAAAAGAATAATTATCTATCATTTAATCCTGGATTAAAGACTTTATTTTCAGATATTTATATAAAGATAGATAAATCATCTAATCTAGAAGATCTAAATATTAAATATGATGGTGCAAATACAGAGATATTAAAGTCAAATAATAAATCTACTAATATTAAAATATCTAAGAATCAAAAATTTATAAGTGTTTTTATCCAATATGTTTTGCTTATTATAGGAATTATTGGAATTTGGCATATAATTAATGTTATTTTAAATGGTTTTGTAGAAAAGAATTTAGATGGAAAGCTTTTAAAAGATGCTTTGCGTAGGATTATTTTATTAATTATATTTCTAGTTGGCATTACTTTTTTAAATTCTTTAATAAAACCTAATGAGAAAATGGCACTTTTTGGAAGAGAAATGGGAAGATATGAATATTTTATGTTCATTATCTTTGCTTGGGCTTTTTCTTTATTTTGTAAAGATATTCTTAAAAAGCATCCTAAAATTTCTAATATTTATAGCTGGATTATGTTTTTAATAAATCCAATAATCTCTTTTATAATATGTGAAATTGCTTATAATCCATATATTTATGACTTAAAGCCTTCAATTTACTTTATAAACTATGTGATTTTGTTTATAATAGAGATTTTCTTTATGTTTGTATTTAGATCAAGAAAGATTTCTGCACTTATAGTTCTTTGGTCTCTTGTAAGCTTTGGAATGGCTAATCAAGTTTTAGTTGAAATAAGAAGATCTCCTCTTGTTCCTGAATTTTTTCAGATGATAGGCGTTGCAATGAATGTTGCAGGAGATACTGATATAGTTTTTAGCAAATTTTCGATAGAAGCTTTTTGCTATGCAATTATTTGGGGATATATGCTATCTCCTATTACAAATAAAAAGGGAAAAGACTTAAATATAAAAAAGTATTTAAAGCCTATTTTGGTTTGTTTAGCATTTATATTTGGATTGAATTTTTTAGTTGAAAAATATTATTTTGATGATTTGACTAAACTAGATTTTGATTTATGGAGTCCTGTTGAAACATACTATAGTAAAGGATCTCCATTTGGATTCTATGCTCTAGTTCAAAACAGAAATTTAAAAAAACCCAAAGGATATGATGAAAAAGAAGTTATTGAGATTTTAGAAAAATACAGAAACATGGATTATAAAAATAATACAAATGCTGATGTCAAAAAGCCTAATGTAGTTATAATTCTATCTGAAAGCTTAAATGATATGCAAGGACTTGGAGGGAATCTTTATTTTAGCGAAGATCCATTATCATTTACAAAATCAATAAGAGAAAATTCTATTTCAGGATATATCAACACATTTGTTCTAGGTGGTGGAACTATAAAATCCGAATATGAAGTTATTACTGGGAATCCTCTGGCTTCTTTTTTACCAGGAAGTAATCCTTCTAATCAATTCGTAGAAGAAGGAAGCAATTCAATAGTTAAACTTATGAAAAATCAAGGATATTATACCTATGCTACTCATCCTGAGCTTGGTAGTAATTATTCAAGAGATAAGCTTTGGAAAAATCTTGGAATTGATGAAATGGAATTTGTAGAAGGATATGAAAAAGATGGAAAGATCCCCAAAAAAGATTTGATAAGAGAATATGTATCAGATAAAAAGGTCTATGAGAAGGGATTTAATAAGTTAGTGGAAAATGAAAAACCTGTATTTGAATTTATAGTTACAATGCAAAATCATGGTAGTTATACTGGATATTACGATAATAAAGCTATAAAGCTTAGAAGCTTTTTAGGAGATACTATTTCTAAAGATGATAAAGATTTTATGGAGGAATATGCAAATCTTATAAAAGAGACTGATAAGGCAAATGAGGAATATTATAATAAATTATTAAATTTTGATGAGCCAACTATAGTATGTATATTTGGAGATCATCAAATTCAAAATGCCAAGGTGTTTTTTGATCATAGTTATAAGAAATTAAATCTTATAGATTCTTATACTTCTCCATTTTTTATATGGGCAAACTATGATATTAATGAAAAGGACGATATGAGAATTTCCTTATCCTATCTATCAGCGGTTTTATTTGACAATATAGGAAAAGATGTTAAGGTAAGTCCTTATCAAAGATATTTGCTTGATTTTATGAAAGAGTATCCATCAATTACGACATTTTTTGCTTTAGATAACAATGGAGATGAAGTGGGAGATGACGAAAAATATTTGGAGAAGAAAAATGAACTTGATAAGTTAATCTATTTTAATATAACAAATCCCAAAAAGGCCGAAAAATACTTTTCAAAGCCTGTAAAATAGTGTATCATTTAATATAGATTTAACATATTTTACAAGAATTCTACAAAATCTTATTATAAAATTTAAAATGAAAACTAATGTAAATAAATAATATTAAGAGGGTGATTTTATCAACAATACTAAGAGAAAAAGGGTGTGGGCAATAAGTATTCTTGTAAGTGTTGTTATTGTATTATCATTGGCATTTTCTATAAATAATTTGGGACTAAGTGCTTTTAAAGATGATACAATTAAAATTTATCAAGAGCAAGCACCTACCAATCAATCGGACAATTTTAGAATAAATTCAATTAAACTTGGTGATGAGCTTGTGGATATAGACAAACTTGAATTAGAAGGATGGAAAAAATCTGCTACTATTTCTGGATATCCACTTTATACGGATGGTTATACTAGAAATAACAAGATAGAGCTTAAAGTAAGTCCTTCATTTATGTTTAATAGTCCACAAATCAATTGGCAAACTGGTAATGATTACTGGAGAGCTTATGTAAGCTATCAAGATAGCAAAATAATGGAATTAAATGGATATAATGAAATAGATTCAAATAGCAATGTATTTATAAATTATCCTTCAATATTTTCTGTTATTTTCCAATACTTGATAGTTGTGGCTGCAATATGCGGACTTAGCTACTTTTTTGTAAGTTTCTATAAAGAATCTGTAGTTTATGATAAGTTTAGCATAAAGAGATTTTCAAAATTTGCTTTAAAGCAAGTTCCAAAAGTTATAACTATTGTTGGATTATTTTTGATATTCCAATTTCTATATGATAACAGAATCTCAGATACTCCGCTTTACTTATTTGACATATCCATGAAAAAGCATGATATGTTCTCATTTGTAATATTAATAGCACTGTTTTCTTTAGGATTTAATTGTTTTCTAAAAGAAAAAGAAAGACTTTCTGATATTTATGGAACAATACTGTTTTTTGTAAACCCATTAATATCTTTCTTGCTATTAGAATATGCTTATAATCCATCTTTGGGAGATATGAGTATATTATATGTGCTATTAAATTCATTTATGCTTTTAGCAATTCAAGTACTAGTTTTTCTACTTACAAGAAGCAGGAAAGTATCTACGATATTTATACTAACAGTTGCTATAATATTTGGTATAACAAATGATGTATTAATGGAGCTAAGAGATAGTCCTCTCATACCAGCTTTTATGGGAATGCTTGGTGTTGCAAGTGATGTTGCAGGAGATACTGTTATCGAATTTTCTGGAAGAAATATAAGTGCATTTATATTCTTTATGATGTGGGTATTTGTACTATTATCACAACCTAGAGTAAAAAAGAAAATAAATGTAAAGAAATATTTCACACAATTAGCTGCATATTCTGCATTTATGTTTGTCTTTATAATAGGTTCAAGTCATTATTATGTAAAATATGCAAAAGTTGGAGTTAATTTGTGGAGACCTTCAAGAACATACTTTGTTGAAGGAACACCTTTCTCATTCTACAGACTTGCAGTAGATCAAATGCTCAAAGAACCCAGCGATTATAGTACACAAAGAGCAGAAGAAGTATTAGATAAATATTATACAGGCGATGGATTAGATGATGAGAAAAAGGAAATAAAATCTGATGAAAAGCCTAATATAATAATGATTCAATCAGAAGCTTTAGCAGATTATAATGATCTTGGTGATTTAAAGTTCTCAGAAAATCCTCTAGCATTTACAAGAGGTTTAGAGGATAATGCAATACAAGGTAATCTTTATGTATCAGTACTTGGAGGAGGAACTGTAAATACAGAATATGAAGCCTTGACAGGAAATTCTTTGTCATTTTTCCCAGGCGGAAGCTATCCTTTCCAACAATATGTAAATAATGGATCAACATCTATTGGAAGATTACTAGAAAGTCAGGGATATGACACATATATAACTCATCCTAATAAAAGAACGAATTATTCAAGAGAAGAAGTTTGGACAAATTTAGGATTTGATAATATGGAATTTCTTGAAGCCTACACAGGTGATAGTGAAGAAGATAGTGAAAGATATTCTAAATCAGAAAACGATGAATTTAGACATGGTCATGTAAGTGATAAATCAGTATTTGAAAGAATAATTTCAAAGTACGAAGAAAAAGACAATAATCCATTGTTCTCCTATGCAGTAACAATGCAAAACCACGGCTCATATCCAGGAAGTTATAATGGAGAAATAGAAGTTGTAGGTCATGAAGGAGAAAATGATGGTGCGAATGAATATATAAATCTTTTAAAAAGATCTGATGAAGATTTTAAAGAGCTTATAGATTTCTTTAAAGGTTATGATGAGCCTACAATTATATGTATATTTGGAGATCATCAACCTCAAAACTATAAATACTTTATGGATGTTGCCTATGGAGAAGGAAATTATGGAAATTACGAAACCCACTATACTCCTGTAACTATATGGGCAAACTATGATATAGAAGAAGATAAGGTTGATTTATCAGCAAATTATCTATCTGCATATTTATTTGATAAAGCAGGACTTGGACTTAAAAAGAGCGCTTATCAAAATTATCAGTTGGATATGTTGAAATCATATCCTATAATGACTAGATTTAATAATATGGATAGTAATTTAGAAGAAGTTACAGAAGATGAGGAATTTAAGACCAGAAGAAACGAGCTTGATACTCTTATCTATTACAATGTAAAAGATCCAGATAGAAATGATAAATACTTTAATGAAGCTGCACAATTTCAAATAAAATGAGTTCTATTATAAAATTTTTAGAAAGTCACTTATCTCAAGAGATGGCATTGCTGATTATATCAGCACTGCCTCTTGTTGAGTTAAAAGGAGCTATACCAATAGGACATGCTTTAGGTCTTAGCACAGTTAAGACCTATTTTATTTCGTATATAGGTTCGCTTTTGCCGGTACCTTTTATACTCCTTTTTATAAGAAAGATTTTCGAAATTATGAGAAAAAACAAAAAACTTTCAAAAATTGTTGATAAAATACTAAATAAAGCAAATAAGAAAGCAAAAGACATGAATAAGAAGAGTTATCTTGCTTTATTTATATTTGTTTCAATACCTCTTCCATCTACTGGAGTATGGATGGGAAGCTTACTTGCTACAATTTTTGGATTAAATAGATTATATGCATTTTTGGTAATAGCAGCGGGAAATTCAGTAGCAGCTTTAATTATGTCGTTGCTATCGCATATATTTATAAAGGGATGATTATGAAAAAAATATTGAAATTAATACTTATAGCATTGATGATTGTTGTAGTTATCTTTGCTGTAACTATAGTAAAAGGAATATTTTCCTTTACAAGTAATGATGATGAGGATGATTTTAGCGCAGATGATCTTTCTTATGATAATGAGATAAAAAAGGTAAATGAAGATGAGATACTGTTCTTATTAACTGGAGTTGATGATGATGGAGCAGAATATGGCACTAGAACAGATACAATGATGCTTGTAAAAGCCAATAAAGACACAAAAACAGTTGATATCATATCAATACCAAGAGATACAAGATGTTATGTTGATGGATCACTAGATAAAATAAATGCCGCACATTCTTATGGTGGAATTGATTTAACAATTAGTACTATAAGAGATTTTCTTGGAATAGATTTAGATTATTATGTAAAAGTTTCATTTGATTCTGTAGTTGATACAATTGATGCAATGGGCGGAGTAGATATTGATGTAAGTGAAGATATCGCAAATGCCATGGAAATAGAACCTGGAGTTCATACTTTTAATGGAAAGCAAGCTTTAGACTATGTTAGATTTAGAAAAGGATATGCAAATGCAGACCTTGGAAGAATTAGCACACAACAAGATTTTATAAAGCAAGTTTTAGTTCAAGCGATGAGTCCTAAGAAATTCTTGAAATGGCCAAAAATATTTGATACATTAAGTTCTGGAATGAGTACAAATATTCCAAAATCAGAAATTCTATCATTTGCATTTGCTTTTAGAAATTTAGAAAGTGAGAATATGAATTCATATACTCTACCTGGAGAAGGGGAGTATATAGATGGGGTGAGCTATTTTGTAGCATACCCTGAAGAAACTATGGAACTTAGAGATGAGATTCTATATGATTATGTAATTTTAAATTAAATAATATTAAAAGGAAGCTTTAGATTTATTCTAAGCTTCCTTTTTGATTAGTTATCTTTTCTTCTTATAGGCATTGACATACATCTTGGGCCGCCTCTACCTCTTGATAATTCACTTGATTTAATTTTTATTGTATCAACACCTTTGCTATCCAAAAGTTCATTTGTAACAGTATTTCTATCATATACTATGATTTTTCCAGGAGCTACGCAAAGACAATTTGCTCCGTCATTCCACTGATCTCTTTTGCTATCTATTATAGATCCATTTCCGCAATCTATAAATTCAACATCTTCTTCATAGTATTTTTTTAATGTGTCCATTAAATTTCCGTTTTCTTTTTCGATTTTTAACCCATTATCATAAGTTATTATAAATATTTCTGTTGTTTCGCTTGCTATTGAATGAACGAGAAATTTATTTTTATCAACAGCTGTAAAAACAGTATCAAGATGCATACTTGCTCTTTTTTCTGAAATTTTTATAGCTATAACTTTATCATAATTTGAATTTTTCAAAAGATTATTAGAAAGCTCTTTTACAGCTTCAAAACTTGTTCTTTGAGAAATACCCACTGCAAGTATATGATCATTTAAAACAACTATATCTCCACCTTCAAGAGAACCTTCACCATCTCTATTGTAGTATATTGGAGTATCTTTGAAATCTTTATGATATGTAAAGATGTATTTTGCAAAAAGTGTTTCAGGCTTTCTTATCTTAAATCTAAAGTTACTTATGGCAACTCCATTTCCTATAAAAGAGAATGGATCTCTTTGAAAATATAGATTAGGCATTGGCATTATAAGAAGAGGGCGATCGATTTTTTTATTAAGCTTTGAAGAAATTTCGCTTGTTCTTATACCAGATTGAATTTTGGTAATTAATTTCTTATTATCATCTATCGAATAATAGAAATCTTTTGCGATTTTTCTCTCATATTCATCTTCTAAGCTTTCATCTACAAATTCTTCTATAAATTGGTTTTTGATTTTCTCATCTTTAAATACATCAAATACTAGATCCTCGCAGTAGATAACTTCCACATTTTCATCTTTAAGTCTATCTACAAAATAATCATGCTCTTGTCTTGCTATATCCAAATATGGAAGTTCATCAAATAAAAGCTCATCTAATATTTCAGGATATATATTTAATAATTCCTCAGATGGCTTGTGAACAAGAACTGCTTCAAGTTCTTTGTATTCAGAATTTACGTTAATATTTGTCATAATAATCCTTTCTATATGAAATCGTTCTTATACAATTATACCATAATAAAAATTTTTGAGTATTTTTTTTCATAAGGTATAATAGTATTTGCAAAAACAATCGGAGGATGTAATGGATATAAAATCAAAAATAAGGGTAATAGAAGATTACCCTGCAAAAGGGATTTCTTTTAAAGATATTACCACATTAATTCATGACAAAGAAGCTTTTAACTATACGATCGATTTACTTGCAGAAAAAGTAAAAGATTATGATTTTGATTATGTTGTAGCAATAGAAGCTAGAGGATTTATATTTGGATCAGCTTTAAGCTATAAACTAAATAAAGGCCTTGTGCTTGTAAGAAAACCAGGTAAGCTTCCATTTGATACTATAAAAGAAAGCTATGAGTTAGAATATGGAACAGATAGCATAGAAATGCATGCTGATAGTTTAAAAAAAGGAGATAAAGTTTTAATCATAGATGATCTCCTTGCAACAGGTGGTACATCACTTGCTTGTGCTAAACTTGTTGAAAAAGCAGGAGCAACAGTTAGTGCTATTGAATTTATAGTTGAATTAGAAAGCTTAAAAGCAAGAGATTTGCTTAAAGATTATAATGTAGTTACATTAGAGAAATACGATCATTAAATATTCGCCTTTACTTTTAAAAAGTAAGGGCGAAATTTATTTAATTTTATTTGAAATAGAATAAATAGTTAGTATAATAAACTTAAGGTCAGAGATGGTCAAAGAGGGGGCGCAGATGAAATATCAAGATTATTATGAAGTTTTAGGTGTCAAAAAAGATGCCACAGCAGATGAAATAAAAAAGGCTTATAGAAAACTTGCCAAGAAATATCATCCAGATTTACATCCAGATGACAAAGAAGCTCATGAGAAATTTAGCGAAATAAATGAGGCTTATGAGGTATTATCAGATAAAGAAAAAAGAAAAAAATATGATATGTTTGGCAACAACTATAATTTTAGCCAAGGTCAAAATTTCGATCCTTCTCAATATGGCTTTTCAGACTTTAGTAATTATTCATACACTAGCACAGGAAGCTCAGGTGGAGGTTTCTCAGATTTCTTCAATTTGATATTTGGAAATAGAGATTTCTCAAATAAAGGATTTGGAGAAAGATTTTCTGGATTTGGCAATACATTTACAAATGGATTTCAAACAAGAAAGAAGAAAGTAAAACAAAAGATAAATACTAAGATAACCATAAGTTTAAAAGAGGCCTATGAAGGAACGAAAAGAACTATCAAGGTAAAAAGCAATGGAGAAATAGTTCCAATAGATGTAACAATTCCAAAAGGAATTACAGAAAATAAGAAGATAAAGATAGATGGCACAAAATACAATCTACAAGCAGATATATATGCAAAGATTAATATAGAAGATAATAAAAGAGAATTAGATGGAATAGACATAACTCAAGAAGAGACAATCTATCCTTGGGATGCGTATTTTGGAGTAAAAAAGAACATAAAGACATTGGATGGCAAGACCATAAGTATAAATATTCCCCAAAAGATTCAGTCAGGCAAAAAAATAAGATTAAAAAACAAAGGCTATACCGATATGAAGGGAATGACAGGCGATCTATATATTAAGATAAATATAGATAATCCAAGTAGTCTATCCGATAAACAAGTAAAACTCTACAATAAATTAAAAGAAACAGTCTAGGAGGAAAGCTATGGATATGAACAAATTTACACAAAAGTCTACAGAAGCAATATCTGAATCTCAGCAAATAGCAATTAAAAATTCAAATGTCGAAGTCTCAGATATTCATCTTAATTATGCATTGATAGAAGATTCAAATTCCATTGTCTCAAATACAATAAAGACAATGGGAGTAGACTTTGACTTGTATAAGAAAAATATAAAAGATAAGATGGAAAGATTACCATCACAAGATGGAGCAAATAATATATATCCATCAACAATTTATCAAAGAATACTTCTAAAATCAGAAGATGAAGCAAAAAAAATGAATGACTCATTTATATCAATTGAGCATATATTTCTTGCCTTACTTAAAGAAAAAAGAACAGATTCATTTGATATAAATTCTAAGGCAGGCATAAGTTATAAGGGATTCTTGAATGCTGTCGAAAAGGTCAGAAAAGGTCAAAATGTTACAACAGATAATCCAGAAGAAACTAATAATCCCTTAGAAAAATATGGAAGAGATCTTACCGAAGAAGCAAGAGAAGGAAAGATAGATCCTGTCATAGGACGAGATCAAGAGATAAGAAACTGTGAAAGAATACTATCAAGAAGAAAAAAGAATAATCCCGTCTTAATAGGACAACCAGGAGTTGGAAAGACAGCAATAGCAGAAGCTCTAGCACAAAGAATCGTAAATAAAGATGTTCCAGAACCACTTCTTGGAAGAACAATATTCTCACTTGATATGGGTTCACTTGTAGCAGGAGCAAAATATCGTGGACAATTTGAAGAAAGATTAAAATCAGTCTTAGAAGAGATACAAAAATCTGACGGACAGATAATAATGTTTATAGATGAAATTCACACTATAGTTGGAGCTGGAAAATCAGAAGGAGCAATGGACGCTTCAAATATAATGAAACCAATGCTTGCAAGAGGAGAAATAAAAGTAATAGGAGCTACAACTCTTAACGAATATAGACAATACATTGAAAAAGATGGAGCATTGGAAAGAAGATTCCAAAAAGTAATGGTAGATGAACCATCAGTAGAAGATACTATATCAATTCTTCGTGGAATAAAGGGAAAATATGAGATCCATCATGGAATAAGAATTGCAGATAATGCCGTAATAGCATGTGCAACACTATCAGATAGATACATATCAGATAGATTCTTGCCAGATAAAGCAATAGATCTAATGGATGAGGCATGTGCAATGGTTAGAACAGAAATAGACACAATGCCACAGGATTTAGATGAAAAGAAAAGAAAAATACTTCAAATGCAAATAGAAATTGCAGCTTTGAAAAAAGAAGATGATGAAGTAAGCAAAGAAAGATTAGAAAATTTACAAAAAGAATTATCAAATGCCAAAGAGATCTTTGATGAAGATTACTTGAAATGGCAACAAGAAAAGAAATCAATAAATAATGTAAAAGACATTAAAGAAGAAATAGATCAAGTAAAAGTTGAAATGGATAAAGCAGAAAGAAATTTTGACTTTGAAAAACTCTCACAATTAAAATACGGAAAACTTCAAGAATTAGAAAAACAATTAAAAGATGCAAATGAAAACAATGAAAATAAAAATCTAAAAGAAGAAGTAACCCAAGAAGATGTAGCAGATGTAGTAAGTAGCTGGACACATATTCCAGTAAGTAAACTTGTAGAAAGTGAAAGAAATAAAATCCTACATCTAGGAGATAAACTACATCAAAGAGTAATAGGACAAGAAAATGCAATACAAGCAGTATCAGATGCCATACTTAGAGCAAGAAGTGGCCTAAAAGATGAAAACCGTCCAATAGGATCATTCATATTTCTAGGACCTACAGGAGTTGGAAAGACCGAGCTTGCAAAAGCATTGACAGAAGCAATGTTTGATGACGAAAGCAATATGATAAGAATTGATATGAGTGAGTATATGGAAAAATACTCTGTATCAAGACTTATAGGAGCAGCACCAGGATATGTTGGATATGAAGAAGGTGGACAACTTACAGAAGCAGTTAGACGTCATCCATATTCAGTAATACTATTTGATGAAATAGAAAAGGCACATAAAGACGTATTTAATATACTACTTCAAGTATTAGACGATGGAAGACTAACAGATGGTCAAGGAAGAACAGTAGATTTCAAAAATACAATCATAATAATGACATCAAATATAGGAAGTAGCTTTTTAATAGAAGGACTTAGCGAAGATGGCAAAATCACCGATGAAACAAAACAAAAGGTAGATAATGTAATGAGGACAGTCTTTAAGCCAGAATTTCTAAATAGAATTGATGATATAGTAATGTTTAGTCCATTAACAAGCGATGAAATCTATAGCATAATAGATCTACAACTACAAGATATACAAAAAAGACTTTCAGATAAATCAATTACAGTTGATATAACCCCTGCAGCAAAAGAACTCATACTTTCAAGAAGCTATGATGTTGAATATGGGGCAAGACCTGTAAAAAGATATCTACAGACAAATCTTGAGACAATGCTTGCAAGAAAGATTATAGAAGGAAGCGTAAAAGAAAAAGACGATATAGTAATAGATGTATCAGAAAATAAAGAATTAGAAATAAAAGTAAAATAATTTTATTCATTAGAAAAGTCCCGAAAATAGCGGGACTTTTTTATTTGAATGAATTATTACTTAAATAAAAATTAGAAAATGGCTAAATTAAGTAAAAGGTAAAAATTTTTATTCATAAGAATACATACTACATATAGATGTAGCTCTTTTATTTTGCTACTATATATGGTATACTAGTAAACATTAAGAAGAATTAACCATTTAGAGATTTAAGGAGTAGTAGTATGTATAAAGTTATAAAAAGAAATGGCGAGAAAGTAGATTTTAATTCGGAAAAAATAATTATTGCCATAGAAAAAGCAATGAATAGCTTGAATGGAATCTTTGTAGAAGGACAGGCCGCACAAATTGCTAAAGAAATAGAAGATATTGCAAGACAAAGACAAGAGATTTCTATATTTGATATAGAAGAAGAAGTTTTTAATAGACTAATAAAATACGACAATCCAGCAACAGCAAGAAGTTATGAATCATATAAGTCAGTACAAGCTTTCAAAAGAGAGATAAATACAACAGATGATGACATATTAGGACTTATAGAACAGACAAATATTGATGTAATGGATGAAAACAGCAATAAGAATGCCATAATAGCATCAACACAAAGAGATCTAATAGCAGGAGAAGTATCCAAAGACATAGCAAAAAGAAAAATGATACCTGCAGATTTAGTAGAAGCACATGAAAATGGCGCAATACATATACATGACCTTGATTATTTCATCCAACCAATATTTAACTGTTGCCTTGTAGATATGAAAGATATCCTAGACAATGGAACAGTTGTAAATGGCAAGATGATAGAAACACCTAAGTCATTTCAAGTAGCTTGCAATGTAATGACACAAATTATAGCACAAGTTGCATCAAATCAATATGGTGGACAATCAATAGATATATCATGCCTTAGCAAATACCTAAGAGTTTCATACGAGAAGAATCTAAATCTTGCATTAGATACATTAAAAGATGTAGAACTTGCAGAGAAAATGGCAGAAAGCATGACAAAAAAAGATCTTCAAAGTGGAATTCAGACAATCCAATATCAGATTAATACATTGATGACATCTAATGGACAGGCACCATTTGTTACACTATTTATGTGGACAAATAAAGATGATCCATATCTAGAAGAGACAGCTCAGATAATAGAAGAAATATTAAAGCAAAGAATACAAGGAATAAAAAACGAAGCAGGAGTTTATGTTACACCAGCATTTCCTAAATTGATATATGTTCTTGATGAAAATAATATAGAAGAAGAATCAGAGTATAGCTATTTAACAGCACTTGCAGTAAGATGCACAGCCAAAAGAATGTATCCTGATTATATTTCAGCAAAAAAGATGAGAGCAAACTACGAAGGAAATGTATTTGCACCAATGGGATGTAGAGCATTCCTTCCACCTTATAAAGACGAAAATGGAAAATACAAATTCTATGGAAGATTTAATATGGGAGCATGTTCAATAAATCTTCCACAAATAGGAATACTTTCAGGAAATGATGAAGAAAAATTCTTCGAGATTTTAGATAAGAGATTAGATCTTGTAAAAAGAGTAGGACTTTTAAGATATGAACACCTTAGTAAAGTTACAAGTGACTCTTCACCAATCCATTGGCAACATGGTGCGATAGCAAGACTTAAGCCACATCAATCAATAGCTAAACTTTTAAAAGGCGGATATTCAACAGTTTCACTTGGATATATTGGAATTTATGAAGCAACTAAATTAGTAAAAGGCGTAAGTCATACAGATCCTAAGGGATATGATTTTGCTATGAAAATCATGGATAAATTAAATGAAGCAGTTAAAAAATGGACTGAAGAATATGGAATCAAGTTTACTTTGTATGCAACACCTGCAGAAAGCTTAACTAATAGATTCAATTCAATAGATAAAAAGAGATTTGGAATAATAAAAGATATAACAGATAAGGGATATTACACCAATTCATTCCATGTTGATGTTAGAGAAGAAATAACAGCATTTGAAAAATTCGCATTTGAATCCAAATTCCAAGATAAATCACTTGGTGGATGTATATCTTATGTAGAAATTCCAAATATGAGTCATAATTTAAAGGCACTTGAGACAATAGTAAAATATATCTATGATAATATTCAATATGCAGAGTTTAACACAAAAAGCGACTATTGTAGCGCATGTGGTTTCGATGGAGAAATGAAACTTGACGATGATAACAATTGGTACTGTCCACAATGTGGAAATAAAGATAGATCCAAGCTAACAGTAGTAAGAAGAACTTGCGGCTATCTTGGAGAAAATTTCTGGAATGAAGGAAGAACCAAAGAAATAAAAGATAGGGTATTACACATATAATGAGATATGCACAAATTAGAAAATATGATGTTGCAAATGGACCTGGAATAAGGACGAGCTTTTTCGTTACAGGATGTACAAATAATTGCAAGGGATGTTTTAACAAAGAATATCAAGATTTTAATTACGGAGAAATTTGGACATCAAATGAGACAAGAAAGATAATCAATAATCTAAAAGAAAAAGAAATCGAAGGGCTTACAATTCTAGGCGGAGAGCCATTTGAAAATGCAGATGGTCTAATAGAAATTCTTGCAGATATAAGAAAAGAAACAAAAAAGTCAATCCGGATTTATTCCGGATTTACTTTCGAGAAATTAGTCCAAAATGAAAAAACAAAGAAGCTATTAGAGCTTTGTGATATACTTGTAGATGGGTTATTTGTTGAAGCAAAGAAAGATCTAAGACTAAGATTTAGAGGATCATCTAATCAAAGAATAATAAATATAAAACAAAGCCTAGAAAAAGGACAAGTACAATTAGAAGAGGAATTTATATGAAAGCATATATAGCAAGCCATTTTTTTAATGATGCGTTTTTCACATGGACAGAGAACTTAGCAACAGAAATCGAGAAAAATTGTGATATAGAATTATATGTACCACAAAGAAATGATTCTATAAATGATAAGAAAAACAATGATGAGAATATCACAGCAGAAGCTATAGCAAAAGCCGATACAAAAGAGCTTAAAGAAAGCAATATATTAATAGCAAATCTTGATGGACTTACAATAGATGATGGAGTTGCTGCAGAGATAATGGCTCATGGAGTCATGAAGCAATTTGAAGAAGAAAATAATATCGAATTTCCAAGAATGATTATTGGAATACTTACAGATATGAGATATCAAGGAACAGGAGATAATCATATATACAGAAACCAAATGATAATTGGTAAAGTACAAGAATGTGGAAAACTTATAATAGGATATCCAAATGACAAAACCTATATAAGAGAAGTTATAGATACAGTGAATGAATTTTTAAAAGAAAATAACTAGAAAAAATACTTCCAAAAAAATACTCTTTAGAGTATTTAATTGGAGGTATTTTTTATTAAAAATCAATTAAAAAATATTTGACAAATAAGGGAAAACGTATTATATTATAATCAAAGTTAATTAAAACGTTTTAGTAGGTGTTTTATGGCAAATATAAAAGATGTAGCAAATCTTGCTAATGTATCGATTACAACTGTTTCAATGGTCCTTAACAACACTGATAACAAAATAAGTGAAAAGACTAGACAAAATGTAATAGATGCTGCAAAAAAATTAAATTATTCTCCAAATCGCATTGCAAGAAGTCTTGTTACCAAGAAATCAAATGCTGTAATGCTTGTTATTCCAGATATATCGAATCCTTTTTTTGGAATAATGGCAAAAGAATTATCGGTTTTATTTGAAAAAGAAGGATACCTTCTTTATATCTATAATTCAAATGTAAGTACATTTAACGAAAAGAATTTTCTAGATCTCATTGAGAAAAATTTTATAGGATTATCTTTGATTGTAGATAGAAGAGTTGAAAGCTTCTCTTTAGATACAAAGAAAAAGCACAAGATAATTTTTCTTGATGAGATGAGCAATTCAAATAATGATATGACAGTAACTTGTGATAATGAAATGGGTGGATATATAGCAGCTAATTATATCATAGATAATGGCTATAAAAATACTGGAATTATTACAGGAAATATGAATTCTGTAAATTCAATCAAAAGATTTAAAGGATTTAAGAAAGCTTTTGAAAAAAGAAATATTAGATTTGATGATAATAATGTATTTTATGGAGATTATACATTTGAAAGTGGCTATAAAAATGCTAAGAATCTAATTAATAATAACATAGATTCTGTATTTTGTTTTAATGATATGATGGCCTTTGGGTTTATTTCTTATTGTAAAAAGATAAATAAGAATATTCCAGATGATATTGCTGTTATGGGCTACGATGATACTTTTATGTGCGATATAGTAAGTCCAAGACTTACATCTATATCACAAAATATCAGTCAAATAGCCAAAAATACTTATGAATTATCCAAAAAAATTTTGAATGATGAAGATATAGACAAAAAGAAAATTTTTGTCAAACCTGTATTAGTAAAAAGACAAAGTGTAAAGGAGGTCAAATGAAGATACTAAATTTAGGTTCTATGAATTTAGATTACTTTTATAAAGTAAAAGAAATTGTAAAACCTGGAGAAACCATTAGCTCTAGTTCTCTAGAGATAAAGATGGGAGGAAAGGGACTTAATCAATCCATTGCTTTATCTAGAAATTTTAGCAATCTATATCATGCAGGACTAATCGGAAAAGATGGAATTGAACTAAAAAATCTTCTTGATAAAAATAACATAGATACTACATTTGTAGAAGTTATTGATACAAGAACTGGAAATGCAATAATTCAGCTTGAAGAAAGCGGAGAAAATTCGATAGTCTTATATCCTGGAGCAAATTATTGTTTTACAAAAGAATATATTGACAAAGTTCTAGAAAATTTCACATCATCTGATTATCTTGTAATCCAAAACGAGATAAATAATATAGATTACATAATAGATAGAGCTTTCGAAAAGAAAATGAAGATTTTCCTAAATCCATCACCAATAACAGATAGCCTTTTGAAAAGTGATCTTTCTAAAGTTTATATGTTTATTCTAAATGAACAAGAAGCTTTAAAAATATGTGAAGCTTCATCTAGAAATGATGTAGTTAATAAATTAATAGAGAAATTTCCCAATTCAAAATTTGTAATGACAAAGGGAAAGAATGGATCTTTGTATTTTGACAAAGAAAAAATTATAGAGCAAAAGGCTTATAGTGTAAATGCACTAGATACCACAGGAGCAGGAGATACATTCACAGGATTTTTTATCACAAGTTTTATAAAAGGAGAAGGAGTAGAGAAAGCTTTAGATATAGCATCAATTGCATCTGCACTATGCGTTACAAAAAAAGGTGCATCAAATGCGATTCCAACTATAAAAGATGTATTAGAATTTAAGGAGAGATTATGAAAATAAATGGAATAGTTAATTCAAAGATTTCAAAAGCACTATCTGAGCTTGGTCATACTGATTTAATTGCAATAGGAGATTTGGGGCTTCCGATTGATGAAGAAAAGAAAATCGATATAAGCTTAAAGATGGGAAGTCCAAGCTTTATAGAAGTATTAGAAGAAGTTTTAAAAGATTTCTCAGTAGAAAAATATTTTTTGGCAAGTGAAATAGAAACAGTTAATCCTAAGCAAGAAGAAAATATCAAGAAGCTTTTAAAAGATGTAGAAGTAGACTTTGTAACTCATGAAGAATTTAAAAAGAAACTAAAGGATGTAAAATACGTTATAAGAACTGGAGAAAACACTCCATATTCCAATATAATTTTGCAATCTAAAAATATTTTTTGAGGTGAAATATGGATATTAAGATGAAAAATATCTGTAAGTCATTTGGAAAAAATAATGTTTTAAGAGGAGTTGATTTTAACTTAAGAGAAGGAGAAATTCATGCTCTAGTTGGAGAAAACGGTGCCGGGAAATCAACTCTTATGAATATTCTTGCAGGTATTTTGGAAAAAGATAATGGAGAAATCTATATAGATGGCCAAAAGATAGAATATACCGATTCAAATGAAGTAAGAGATAAATACAGAATAGAATTTATCCATCAAGAGCTTGTCGATTGGAGCGAGCTTACTGTAATGGAAAATATATTTATGAATAGAGAAATAAAAAAAGGTCCATTCTTAGATAAAGATGCTATGTATGATAGATGCAAAAAACTTTTTAAAACTCTAGAAATTGATATTGATCCTAATCAAAGAGTAGGCAATCTATCAGTTGGCATGAGACAGATGATGGAGATTGCAAAGGCAAATCTTAATAAGGTAAATGTCTTGATATTAGATGAACCTACAAGTGCACTTACAAATAATGAGATAGATAAACTATTTAAACTTATGAAAAAGTTGCGCGATGAGAAAGTTTCTATGATATATATTTCTCATAGAATGGAAGAAATATTTGCCCTTACAAATAAAATAACAGTAATGAGAGATGGAGTTTCTGTAAAAGAACTTAATACCTCAGATACAGATGAAAAAGAAATTGTAAAATTAATGGTTGGTAGAGAAATAGGCGACTTCTACCCCGAAATGACAAGAAATATTGGAGAAAAGAAATTAGAAGTTAAAAATTTCAACAGAGAAGGTTATTTCAAAGACGTAAATTTCTACACCAAAAAAGGCGAAATCTTAGGATTTGCAGGTCTTATGGGTGCAGGAAGAAGCGAGATTATGAGATCACTTTTTGGAATTGATCCAAAAGATAGTGGAAATATTTTATTAGATGGAAAAGAAATAACAATCAATAATCCATTAGATGCCAAAAAACACAAGATAGCATTTATAACAGAAAATAGACAAGAAGAAGGTCTTATACTAGATGAGAGCATAAGAGAAAATATCTCTATATTAAATTTAAATGAGATTTCAAAAAATGGATTTATTGATGAAGATAAAGAAAATAAACTTTCAAATGGTCTTTTAAAGAAACTTACAATAAAGGCAACTTCAATAGAAGATAAGACAATGGATTTATCAGGAGGAAATCAACAAAAAGTCGTAATGGCAAAATGGTTTGGTCTAAATCCAGAAGTATTGATTCTTGATGAACCTACCAAAGGAGTTGATGTAGGAGCAAAAAGAGAAATATACCTATTAATAGATCAAATGACAAAAATTGGAGTTTCTGTAATCATGATTTCAAGTGATCTACCAGAATTATTGAGCCTTTCTGATAGAATTTATGTAGTTTATGAAGGAAAAATTCAAGGAGAATTAGATAGAAGCAAAGCTGATAGTCAATCTGTTATGTATCTTGCAACTGGAGGAGTAAATGAGTAAACTTGGCAAAAAAATTAAAAACACAAATTTGGGAACGGTTTTAGCATTAATATTGCTGATTGTTTTTGTAACAGTACTAAATCATAGCTTTATATCACCAAATAACTTACTAAATTTATTAAGACAACTTACCGTAAATGGATTTATAGCTTTTGGAATGACATTTGTAATATTAACAGGAGGAATAGATCTTTCTGTTGGATCAATATTAGCACTTACATCAGTTATATTTGTAGGACTTTTTACACAAATGGGAGTACCAGTATTTGTGGCACTTCTTATAGCAATCTTACTAGGAGCAGTTCTAGGATTTGTAAATGGAGTATTTATAACAAAAGGAAAGCTTGCTCCATTTATAGTAACACTTGCAACAATGACAATATATAGAGGACTTACATTAGTCTATACAGATGGAAGACCAATTGCAGGTGATAGAGATAGCTATCTATTTGAATTTCTAGGAAGAGGTCTTATACTTAAGATTCCTTTTCAAGTAATATTGTTTTTTATAATATTTATAATATTATCAATTGTTCTAAGAAAAACAGCATTTGGGAGGAAAGTATATGCAGTAGGAGGAAATGAAAAGGCAAGCTTTATAGCAGGAATTAAGACAGACAAAGTAAAAATAGCAATCTATACCATATCAGGAGTTATGGCATCAATTGCAGGGCTAATACTTACATCAAGACTTAATTCAGCAGGACCACAGGCAGGAGTATCTTATGAAATGGATGCAATCGCAGCAGTAGTACTTGGTGGAACAAGTATGACAGGAGGAAAGGGATCACTTACAGGAACACTAATAGGAGTATTGATATTAGGAGTTCTAAACAATGGATTGAATTTACTAGGAGTTTCAAGTTTCTATCAACAAATAGTAAAAGGAATTGTAATACTACTAGCAGTATTAATCGACAGAAAGAGAAATAATTAGGAGGAAAAAATGAAAAAAATAACAAAAATATTCTCAACATTACTTATAGCAACAATGGCACTTACAGCTTGTTCAGTAGAAGGAGAAGATAAATCCGACGATAATTCAAATACAACTACCGCAAAAGAAAATAGCGAAATAACAATAGGAGTATCATTATCAACTCTTAATAATCCATTCTTTGTAGATATTCAAAAAGGAATAGAAGAAGTTGCAAATGAAGAAAATGTAAAAGTTGTAATCTCAGATGCACAAAATGATTCTGCAAAACAAAGTAATCAAATGGATGATTTAATTCAACAAAATGTAGATTTATTGATAGTAAATCCTGTTGATTCACAAGCTATATCACCTTCAGTAGAAAATGCCAATGGTGCTGATATTCCAGTAATAGCAGTAGACAGAGGAGCAGATTCTGGACAAATAGTATCACTTGTTGCAAGCGATAATGTCGAAGGTGGAAGAATGGCAGGAGAATTTATAATGGAAAAACTTGGAGAAAATGCGAAAGTAGCACAACTTGAAGGAATTCCAGGAGCAAGCTCAACAAGAGAAAGAGGAGAAGGATTCAAAGAAGCAACAGATGGAAAGATAGATTTTGTAGCAACACAGACAGCAAACTTCGATAGATCTGAAGCAATGTCAGTAATGGAAAATATGATTCAAGCAAATCCTGACATTCAAGCAGTATTCTCCCAAAATGATGAGATGGCTCTAGGAGCAATCGAAGCATTATCATCAAATTCAGATATATTAGTAGTAGGATTTGACGGAACAGAAGATGCAATAAAAGCTGTAAAAGATGGAAAATTAGCAGCAACAGTTGCACAAAAGCCAGAAGAAATGGGAAAACTTGCAGTTAAAACAGCTATAAAATATCTTAATGGAGAAAAAGTAGAAGAAAACATATCATCTCCATTGGAGCTTATAACAGAATAATTGTAAATATCTAGATAAAGACGCAGATTGATTCTGCGTCTTTTTTATAAATAAAAATTATTAATCAAATTAAAGTAAAGAAGTTGTAAAATTCTTAGATTTTATCTTGATTTATAGGCAAATTTAACTATACTTAGATATAGAAGATCTTATATAAAAAATATCTAAATTGGATCAGGGGAAATAAATGACTGTTATAGAAATGATTATTCTAGCGATTACTTGGGTACTTACGATAATTATTCTAAAGAAAAATTCAAAGATAAATAAAGATAAAACTAATAATACCTATATGTCTGAAGGAATTTCTATAGGTATGTTTATAGGATTATCATTTGGATTAAGTCTAGGAGAAGAGTATTTCCCATTGGGGATGAGTTTGGGTTTACTTATAGGCATGATTGTAGGAGTTAACATTGATAAAAAGAAAAATCTTTAATTCAGGCTATAGTCTGTTTTTTTGTGCTCATTTATTTATTAATAAAATTTAGATTATTTAGATTATAAGGTAGAATTAAAGGTAGCTGTTTTGATTAAAAAAAATTATTTTTACTATGATATAATATTAAAAGATTAGAGGATAATATGAAAAAAAACTTAATTATAAATATATTTTTGACATTCGTAATTCTATTTTCTCTTAGTTCTTGTAGAGCTTTTAATTCAACTACACAAAATGGAGAAATAGAATATACAGAAGATAATACAGCCTTAGAAACAGGGGTAGAAGGCGTTATAAAAGATTATGCAAAACTAGATTATCTAAGTAGTTATGATGGCAAAGTCATAATAAAAATCAAACTAGATGAAAATAACAAAGAAAATTACGATAGAGCTATAGAAGATATAAGAGATTATATATTGGAATTTGAAGATGATGAGTGGAATTATATAGATATAGAAGTAGAAGGCTATGATTCTTATGAATATAGCTTTTAATTCTAGTGGAATAGAAGGCTAATTATGGAAGTAAATATATCTGTTAGAAATTTAATAGAATTTGTAATGAGAAGTGGGGATATAGACAATACATTTAGAGATAATAACAGAGCAATACTTGGAATAAGAGCCCATCAGAAGATCCAACAATCCTATACTGGAAATTATGAGAAAGAATTCTTCCTAAAAAACACAACAGAAGTTGATGATATGGTATTTGAAGTTGAAGGAAGAGCAGATGGAATTCTAAGAAATGATAACGAAGTTATAGTAGATGAGATAAAGTCCACCACAAGAGATATAAATGAGATATCAGGAGATAATAAGCTGCACTGGGCACAGGCAATGTGCTATGCTTATTTTTATTGTATAGATTATAAATTAGATCAAATAGCCATAACTCTTACTTACATCAATGTAGATGATGGAGAAAAGAAGATATTTAGAAGAGACTTTGAATTTAGTGATCTAAAAGAATTCTATGTTTTACTTCTTAGACAATATATAGATTTTTCTAAGATAATTACTAAAAACTTATCCAAAAGACAAGAAAGCATAAAGAAATTGACATTTCCATATAAAGGATACAGAAAAGGACAAAGAAAGCTTGCAGTTGCAGTATATACGGCGATATTAGATAATAAAAAAATATTTATAGATGCACCAACAGGGACAGGAAAGACGATTTCTACTATATTTCCTGCGGTAAAATCTCTAGGAGAAGAGTTGTCTGATAAGATATTCTATATTACTGCAAAAAACACTACAGCAAAAGAAGCATTGAAATCAATATACAAACTTAGAGAAAATGGAATGTATATAAAGGCATTGTCAATTACTTCAAAAGAAAAGATATGTATAAATGATAAAGTCAAATGCAACCCGAACGATTGTCCATATGCAAAAGGACATTTCGATAGAGTAAATGATGCACTAAAAGATATAATAAGTAATAAAGAAATAATAGATTATGATGTAATATTAGAATATGCTAAAAAGTACAAAGTGTGCCCATTCGAATTTGAATTGGATATTTCAAACTATTCGGATATAATAATTTGCGATTATAATTATGTATTTGATTCATCAGTATATCTTAGAAGGTTTTTCGACGAAGTAGAAGAAGACTATGTAATTCTAGTTGATGAAGCACATAATCTAGTACAAAGAGTAAGAGATTCCTATAGTATTGATATATCAAGAAATAATATATTAGAAAAAATAAAAATATTTGAAGATAAGAAATACAACAAAATAAATAAAGCACTGGATTCGATAATAGAATCATTTGACAAAGTATACAGAAATTCCGGGAAAAAATTATTCTATTATACAGATACATTGATAGATACATTTGATGATGATGTAATATATCTTATAAAAAATCTCGAGAAATTTCTAATAAAAGAAAAAAATGATAAAGACTATGATCTAATAATGGACTTTTATTTTGAACTTTTGAGATTTCAAAGGATAGAAGATTACTTTGAAAAGGGGTTTTTTAATACAATAAGTTATGATGAAGAAAATGATGATATAATATTTTCGATAAAATGTGTAAATCCTGCAAATGTCATAAAAAATAGATGCAATAGCCTAAGAACAGCAGTCTTTTTCTCAGCTACATTATCACCTATGAATTATTATATAAAATTATTGGGAGGAGAAGATAGCCTCAAATTACATTTGGATTTTCCATTTGATGATAGAAATCTTCTAATACTAAATAGCAAGATTTCTACAAGATATAATGACAGGATAGTAAATATATCAAAGATTAGCGATCTAATATATGATTTTATAAATTCAAAGAAAGGAAATTATTTTATATATTTTCCATCATATAAATACATGCAAGAAGTCTATGAAGATTACAAAAGAAAATATAATACAGAAAATATATTAATCCAAAAAAACACAATGACAGAAGAAGAGAGATTTGAATTCTTGCAAGAATTTACCTATGACAGCGAAAAGACAGCATTTCTTGTCTTGGGAGGAATATTTTCTGAAGGAGTAGATCTAAGAGGAGATAGGCTTATAGCATCTATGATAATATCAGTTGGAACGCCAGGAGTTTCTAATGAAAGAAATCTAATAAAATATTACTTTGATTCACTAAGTGAAAACGGATTTCAATTTGCATATACATATCCTGGAATAAATAAAGTATTTCAGGCAGCAGGAAGAGTTATAAGATCAGAAAAAGACAAAGGAATAGTTCTACTTGTAGATGACAGATTTTCATATTATAGCTATAAGAAAATGTATCCTAGATATTGGAAAAACATCATAGAAATAGATAGAAGAAATTTAAATCAAGTAACAAAAGATTTTTGGGAGGCAAATATTGTCAAAGAGGAAGAATAAAACAGCAGAAGTAAAAATAGAAGAGATACTATATCCTAATAGATCGATAGGATATATAGAAGATATACCAGTAGAATTTAAAGGCGGAATTCTAGGTCAAAAAGTAAAAGTAAAGATTACAAGAAATAGAAAGACAAAGAAGAAAGCCAAATTAATAGAGACACTGGAAAAATCTCCATTTGAAAACATGAAAGAATACTGCCCTAATGCAGATATATGCGGAGGTTGCTCTTATCAAAAAGTTCCTTATGAAACAGAACTATTGATGAAACTTAAAATGATCAAGAATTTATTTAAAGAAGAAAATATAGAATATGACAATATATCTATAAACCAATCTCCAGTTACAAAATATTATAGAAATAAGATGGAATATACATTTGGAGATAAAGAAAAGGGCGGAGCCTTAGAACTTGGATTGCACAGAAAAAATAGATTTTATGAAATAGTAGATACAGAAGGATGTAATATAGTAGATGAAGACTTCGAGAAAATAAGAAAATTTGTACTACATTATTTTAGAAAAAAAGACGAGACATTCTATCATAAGATATCACATACAGGATTTCTAAGAAATCTTGTAATAAAAAAGGCGCTAAATACTGGAGAGATAATGGTAAATCTTGTAACAACATCTTCAGAAGGATTTGATGATACAAAGAAGAAACTATTTGCAAATACACTTGTTGGAGCAGATGTAAATGGAAAAATCGTATCTGTAATTCACACAGAAAATAATTCCATAGCAGATGCAGTAATCCCAGAAAAAGTTACAGTTATATTTGGAAAAGATCATATAACAGAAGAGCTAATGGGACTTAAATTTAAGATAGGACCATTCTCATTTTTCCAACCAAATGTCTATTCAGCAGAGAAACTCTACAAAAGAGCACAGGAATTTGCAAGCATAGATAAGACATATAGAGTTCTAGACTTGTACTCAGGAACAGGAACAATAACACAACTAATGGCACAAAAAGCAGGACATGCCACAGGAATAGAAATAGTAGAAGAAGCAGTAGATAAAGCAATAGAAAATGCCAAGGACAATGAAATAGAAAATATTGACTTTATAGCAGGAGATGTACTTAAGAAAATAGAAGTAGTTAAAGGAAAATACGATGTAGTAGTACTGGATCCACCAAGAGAAGGAATAAATCCAAATGCTATAGAAAAAATCATAGATCTTGAACCAAAAAGATTCGTCTATATCTCATGTAATCCAAGAACACAAGTTAGAGATATAAAGAAATTTATAGAAAAAGGATATGAACTTAAGAAATACGAAGCATTTGACCAATTTCCAAACACAAGACATGTGGAAGCTATAGCGTTGATACAAAAGATGTAAATTTAGAAATCCTGCATTTTAAGCAGTTTTATAAGCATTTTGTCTTCGATAAAGATGA
>JAUMZM010000023.1 GCA_030528125.1 Tissierellia bacterium | reverse complement strand
GATATTCAAATGTGGTTTTGATCTTTCAAATTTTTCTTTTGCCATTTCTTCCTCCGTTATGTCAAATCAATATAATATATTTATATAATATTATACTTGTTATTGTCAAGTATACAAACGTTAAAGTTTTAAATTTGATATCATGCTTTATATATGGTATAATTTATTGGTAAACGAATTTAAGTAAATGCCATTTTAGCTCAGTAGGTAGAGCGCATCCATGGTAAGGATGAGGTCCTCAGTTCGATTCTGGGAAGTGGCTCCATTTTATGCCTATTTTTACGCTTTTTCTGATAACCAAGCCTTTTGCGTTTTTAAAAAACTTTTAAAAACTTTATCGGTTGGTATCACGTTGGTATCAATAATCAAAATTAGTTGGTATCACGTTGGTTTCTGGTTGGTATCATTCACAAAGTGCTCAAAGTGGTGTAATATACAAGGCCGCCTATCATAAGGCGGTTTTTTTATTATGATTATTAAAATTATATCATAATTAAAGTTGAAGCTAAACTGTCTTTATTTCCCCTCATTTTTCACTTTCTACTTTATATATGTATTTTTTCTATTCAAATAAAAAACAGATGATTATGTATTGAAATTTCAACAATCATTCTTAAAGCGCATTAAATTTCGACGAATTTAATTTAAATGTGTAATTGGTATACTAATTTAAATTTTAAAAATAAAAATAGGGTAGCATCAGCTACCCTCTATTAATTAATTACATATCAACTTTGTTTAACTTTCCAATAATAATCATTAAGCTTAATATTAAGATTCCACCCCTCACGAGAGTTAATATCTAAATTATAACAAGGCTTATCCAAAAAACCTAACTTTACATACTCCTTAGAAATAGCATAAGTAATTTCTTCTTTCATTTCCTTGCTAATAGCAAGCCTTATATTAGCACTCTTAAGTTCACCCAAAGCTATTAATTTAATTAATCTCTTGCCTTCTGTTAATCCAGCTTTCTTATTTTCTATAGCTATATTTTTGAAATACTCATCAACAAGGCTTTTATTATCATCGAGTCTATAAAAGTAATCCAACATTTTAACCACATCAGACTTATATAATATATTCATAGAAACTTTGACGCTATGATAATCTTCGTTTTCAAACTTAAACTCATTTAATTCCCTACCAGACAACAAACGACCCAAGTTATTTTCCCTTATATAAAAATTAATAGTGCTCTTATCATTTCCTGAAAGAAACTCAATATCACGAGTCACCATAACAGGCTCGCCCTTATATGTTTTCTTTTTAAGTTCATATGGTGGTAGTTGTTGCTGATGTTTTTCTTCTTTTAATCTAAAATATGAATTTACTAGTTGCCTTTGAACTTCCCATGCTAAATCATCAGTGAATGATTTTACTAACATTAGATATCCACTTTCAGTGAAAAGATATCCACCTCTAGGGCTATCAATTCCAAATCGACGAATTTCGTCGTTTTTGCATTTATCAACGTTCATATAATAAAAATCCACGTTTTCTATAAAATGTTTCTTATTCGTTCTAAAATTTCTACTAGCTGTACCTTCTGGTCTTTCGTGTACCAAATCTATATCTTTGAAAGTTACTACTGGTTCATTGTTGTATATTTTTCTTTCTATACTTTTGTTGCTTATTGTTATGTTATTCATTTTATACTCCTTTATTATTTATGTTAAAGTAGTATAATAATTTTGTAGATTTTATTACACTACTTTGCTCCGTGTTTGCCCACGGGGCTTTTTTATTAGTCTTCAATTTCTCTATATGTTCTTCTAATACCATCAATTATTACATTAGATCTTGACTTATTTAACTTTTTAGAACATATTTCTAATTTTTCTAAATCAATTTTAGATATCCTTATACCAATTTTTTCTGTCTTAGGCTCACCCTCAACAGGTCTACCCATTTTCTTTTTATCACTCACATAATACCTTGCCTTTCTCTCGCTCTTAAAGTAAAATATTAGTAACAACAGGGGAGCGAGTCCCCGTTGTACTTTAGTGTTTTTTAGAAGAATTTACTTTTTAAGTAGTTCTTCTATTTTTTTAATTGCTTCTTCAAGATTTTTACTTTCTTTTACCATTTCAAGTATTTTTCTTGTTTGATTTTCTTCAACTACTTCTTTTAAAAGTTCGCTTATATTCATATCTTCTTCCATTTTTTCTCCTCCCTCTCGCTCGTATTCAATAAGTTAATTTCTTATTGTAATTATATTATACATTATGGTCGACCATAAGCCAAGTATTTTTCAAAACTTTTTTAAATTTTTTCTAGAACAACCAAAATCACTCCTACACCCATTGAAAAATACACAATCATTCATATTTTGAGTTTTAAGCGATTTTATTTTCAAACTAATACAAAACTATGCCTAAATATTTAATTTTAGTCACAAAATAATTATATAAACAAAAAAAGAGGGACAAACGCCCCTCAATTTACTTACTCTCCCAAACTTTAGATTCAATAGCAGAATTCAAAAATTTATCAGCATTTTCAAATTCTTCATTTAATATTTCTTTTGTTTCCTTGTCTAGCAATTCTAATACTCTAACTTTTGTATTGTTAAAAGCATCTTCCATACTTGCCTTATCAAATTTACCTTGCTTTTTTAAATCTCCTACAAAGGACTGATTTGTTTCATTTACTGCGAGCGTAACTATTTCTAAAGCTTTCTCTATTGCCTTTTTCGCTTTTTCGTCTTTTATATTCTTCACTTTTTCTTTTGTAAAGTTTATTAATTCTTTTAATCCTATAACTAAAATTACTGATATTGATGTTAGTAGTATATTGTTTATTATATTTTCCATAAAATTCTCCTTTTATCAACTAAAAAAGCGACTATCTTTTGATAATCGCTTAATGTGTTTTATTTTATATTTAATTCTTCTTTTAATCCTTTTTGTAAAACCCTTGAAAAGTTTATATTCTTTTGTTTTGCCAACATTTCAAGCCAAGTTGGTACTGTTAGCATCTTGTTTTTATACACTTCTTTTACTAAAGAAAATTGGTATGGTAGAAAAACATTTATATATACTACTTCTTGATTTTCTTTTAATTTAGATTTATCAATAATATTCATTTTAGGATAATCTTTATAATCATAAAGCACTAATCCTATAACTTCTTGTGCCATGCTTACACCCTCTTCAAACGTGTCTGAGCAAGTAAAACACCCCTCTATATCTGGCACATCTATTGAATATCCACCTTCATCTTCTTTTGTAAAAATAGCTCCATAAGTAACATAATTTTTATCCATACAATCACCCTTTCTTTAATAGAGAACTTAGGGCTATAAAAGCCCTAAACCTTTCAAAATGCTTCTTTGAGTTCCCATTGGATAGCTATTTTTAGGATGAGGTATTGGAACTTCAACACCCGTTTTGTCATTTACAAAAATATAATGACTTCCACTAACTCTATCCAACCTAAACCCTTGCTTTTTTGCAAGTTTTATAAGTTCTCTCGAGTTATAACTCTTCATAAGAAGCGTCCTCCTTACATATGTTATTATAACATATGTTTAACATTTGTCAAATATTCTTTAAAACCTAATCCAAGCCCTAGTATCACCACTCAACTTCCTATACGCAACATATCTTCTAACTCCACTAAATGATACGTATGAAATCCATCTGTATCCATCAGCTTCCCATACTTGATCATAATATATTTTCTGATTTGCACCATATACTGCTACTATAGATGCATCTGTTGATGGTGCACTTCTTACATTACAAATACATGTTGTGATTCCATGCCAATGTTCAGTCTTAATAAATTTTTTATCTAATGATTTTTTATGTGCTTTAGAATTTGGAATTGTTGTTCCTGGATATCTAGGCCTAAAATATCTTTCATTCCACGATCTTTTCCTATCAAGAAAATAGTCTATTGTGTCATAGTCATTATAGGATACTCCATTATTTGTGTAATTTGAATGTACTATCCCATCTTTTTTATAGAACATACCAGTGTGACCAGAAGCACCCGCTGATGTTCCCTCACCCCCACGAATAAAGATATCCCCAGGTTCTACTTTGCTATATGAATATATCTCATCTAGATACTTCCCCTTTAATTTAAAAAGCGTCTCCGTATTACCAATTTGAATATCTCTTTGCAAAACTCCCGCCGCTATTAACGCAAAAAACACAGCCGAAGAACAGTCATAACTATTTGGACCTAGTCTATTAACCATAGAATAAGTTATCCCTTTACTATGATGATGCTTATCAAACCACTCCAAAGCCTCTTTTACACCCATTTAATCCTCCTTATTACAAAATATAAATTAATTAATCATACAAAAAAGGACTAGTTAAACACCAGTCCTAAGCATTTTTTTTGATATCATCCGTTATATAATCAATTTTACTATTTAAAATAGTAACGCCTTTTTGAATTTGATTAACCCCTTGCTTAATTTCAGCAAGGGTGGCCACGGAAGAAGAGTTGTGTACCTCTAATTTTTCCCCTAGGCATCTTACTTCACCTTTGTTTGTTTCTATCGATTGAGTTACTTTTTCCGTAAGTTTTAAAATTTTATCGTTATTTTCTTTCTGTAGTTTCCTATCCTCTGCTCTTTCTACTCTTTTAATACCAGTATCATCTATATATACTTTTAAAAAAATAGCCGCTATTACTACCAGAGGGCCATTTTTTATTAATGCACTCGCTATCATGCTCCATTCCATATCATCACCTACTTTTCTTCTATTCTTGGTGTCATTTTTATCATTATTATTTGTTGTTCATCAAGCATATTCATCTTCTTTGCCATATCAAGATAAGATTCATCGATTTTTCTTTCTGCCCAACAGAACATGCAATATTTAAAAAACCATGTATTGTCCATAATCATTCCCCCTTTCTTTAATATTTCTAATATTTTTAAAACAAGAAAATCTTTTGAAGATATAAGAGAATTATCTACAGGAAGTAGCATTTCAAGCATTATTTCATCTTTGTCTACTCCCTCTATCCATTTTTCTCCATCAAATCTTGGTTTCATAAAAGTTTCGCCTGGAGGAATTGTCGTAAAATTAAATTCTTGATTTCCATCTATATTTAGATAAGTTGACCCAATAAAAAAGCCCTTATCATCTAAGATAAAGACTTCTTTATATATTTTATTTTCTTCTACCATGCTTCCTCCGTTTTAAAATAAATATTAAAATCATAACCAAAACCAACAAGAAATCTATTGACAGAATTATCAATTCCTCTATATTCTATTTCTCCTGAAGGATTAATTACCATTCCAGGAATGATATAAGAGTCTACATTCGCTTTATACAAGTGTAGACTAAAAGGAGTGTACACATCAGGTCTATAGCCATCAGGCAATATTGCCCAATCATTATATTTTCTTGTTGGATTAGAATTTGTAATATCTACTTTCCCCCATACCCTTACTCCTCCCAAAGAATCTTTTTTTGTTTTAATATATCCATTTAGACCATTAGAAAGTTTTAAATTAATAACCTTACCAGCTTCTGCGAATGGTTTCATTGTCCCATTAAAGCATATATCACCATCCACTTCTAACCCCTTATCAATGTGACTTGGCACTCGCCCTACCCCAACAACTGGTTTATTTGCCCCAATTACTAAAGCTTGACTCGTTGTTGGAATATTAGATATAGCTTGATGTCTTTTAAATTTATCAGCTATGCTTAGTCTTACATCATAAGCCTTAAAATCATCAAAATTACCCCCAAGAGATATTGTAGAGTTAAAAGTTCCATTTCCTACAGTTGCAGAATATACATTTCTCCAAGAGTTCGTATCTTTCTCTGCTACATCTACTTTTACATCTAACGGATTTTTATTTTCTATTACCGTAGCCGTTAATGCTATCCTTGCCCTAGCATATTTTGTATTTGTTTCGTTTCTGTATGCATTAAAAAATACTATATTTGGTAAATTATATGAACTTAAATTAATAGCTTTTGTTGTACTTGTACTATATCCTCTAGAATCTTGCACTGTAACTTTTATATTTTGATTGCCTTTTAAATTTATATTATCCAAAATTACATTAGATCCATTTTTAATATAATTACCAAGGCTTACACTTATATTTTTAATACTAGCTCCATATTCCCCGCTAGCGCTAGTTACAACCCTTAAATCAGATAACAACTGATAAAAAGGACTAGAACCTATCACATTAATCTTATTGGAATTAGCTTCATAGACACTTACACTATCGATAAAAGGGGATGCGGAAGCTGGTACGTCTATAGTTAATCTTTTAACCACATATCCTATTTGCGTATTTCCATCATAAGTATTCAATACAAAATCTATAGACATACTTCTTAAATTCTGCATATAGTTTTCCATTATCCTGTTTGAATTTGAATAATATATGCTAGATGATGATGTTTTGCTGATTAAAGTTTCTTCTTTGTCTAAATATTTAATACTTAGTGTGTGAGTAAAAGAGCTTACTTTTTTATTTATTTCTATTTTTATCTTATCTCCAGCAAAAAATCTTGTTATTCCACTTCCTTTTTCATTTTTTACATAAAAATCTGATTTCCTTGGAATTTTAGATAAAGTAAAATTTCCTGAAATACTTCCTGTTGCAGAAGAAGACCAAAGACTAGCCGAAAAAGAAAAAGACTTACTACCATCTTCATTATGTTTTACAGTTGTAGTCCCAGATGCTAATTGTTGAGTTCCACCATTTCTTATATCAAAATCTCTTCCGCTTTGACTGTGTACTGTTGAGCCATTAATCACTAAAGTAGTTTTACCAGTATGATAATTATTCCAAAAACCATAACCATTTTTACCTTGTATATATAAACTATAATAAACAGTTGATGTATTATTTGCTATACTTTGACTTTGCTGTTTTATTTCTAAATGTATAGTTCCTGTACCATTTCTTATACTTGCACTATATGTTGCCATCTATCCCCCTAAATATTAGAACTTATTACCGTATATTTATTTCCGTTTAAATCCACCTTGCTTGCCACATGATAGCCAAACTCAAAAGCACCTGTAACCTTTAAATTTGGTGTTTCTGTCTGATTATTAGCAAACCTAGCAACAACCTTACTACCATCAGTAATCTCCAAGGCATTATTAATAAGCCTTAATCTTACTTGTTCACCTTCCTTACCGATAAGAACACCCTCTTCACCAAAATGCAGATAGGTGTTTATTGCTTCCAAAGATAACTTCCCTGCCCCTACATTTGCTTCTATTATGTTTAACCTTTCTTCTAAGCTTAAAGCATTAGAATCAATAGCAGTTTTTAGCTGATCAAGATAAGCTTGTTGTTTTATTAAATTAACTTTATTTTGGTTTAATTCCTCAGTAGTCGGATACATAGCAAAATGAACTTGTAAATCCTGTAGACTTTCTTCGCTTGCTTTGCTATCAATTTGTTTTTGCATATCTTCTTCTGCCACATACCAGTCCAAAGCTTCAATATCTCCACGAGCAAGAACAGCCCGCTTAACATATCCACTTGAATTTGTATTACTAGAATTTAACCAAAACTTAGTAGATTCATCCATGCTATATCGCCATGAAAAAGAATAAAAATAATGATTAGGATTTACGCTTGATTGTTTTAAAGTTCCTAAAAATTGACTAGAATTATCACTATAAATATAAAGAAAGCCACTTGATAAAGGTTTATCCAAACAAACGGTAGCAGTAAGCTTTTCACCTACCTCTATATTTTCACTTAAATCATAACCAGCAAAAAAACCGTACTTGATCTCAATCTCCCTATTACTATCCAAAAGTAAATTCCTACCAAGTCTGCCAGTCTTGCCATCTTTACCATCAGTTCCAGGGGGACCAGGTTCACCCTTAGGTCCTTGACTTCCAGTATCACCTTTTTCGCCCTTATCTCCTTTTACAAGCTGCCAAGTATACTTACTATAATCAGTTGAATCAGAAACATTATAATCAGTATAAGTACCAATATACTTCCTATCCCCAGCATAAGAGATAGAAAAATCAATCCTACCATCAGAAGAATTTGCCCAAGCAGTATGAAAATATGAAGTCTTTCCATCAGCTCCAGCCTTACCAGGGATTCCATCGCTACCATCTTCACCCTTAAATCTTGACCATTCATATTTCGATGGATCTGTACTATCAGCTTTTTCAAAATCAGTATAAAAACCAATATACTTTTTCCCAACTGTAGCAGTTAAAGTAAAACCTACAAGACCATCAGAAGAATCAGAATAAGCAAAATGCATATAAGAAGTTTTACCATCTTTTCCATCAGCTCCAGGCATACCATCTTTACCATCAGTTCCAGGGGGACCAGGAGTTAACTCTAATAACTCTAAATCTCTTTTAGTAACAGTATCTTCCCATCTGTCCCCTTTCCATACTCTTTTGAAGTGATTACCCTCATTGTCGTCAAACTGCCAAATATCACCCCATTGTAGGACACTTCTATCAGGTTCATCTTTTTGCTTATAAATTCCAATAGACAAATTTTTAATATTATAAGAACTACTAGCAACAGCGACATCATCCAAAATAGCAGAACATACGAAAGTCGCTTCCAATTCAATATCACTTCTTTTAAGCTCAATAAAATGTTCATTATTATCCTTATGAGCTTCATTCCAATCATCATCACTGATAACCAACTTATCAGGATACTTCGAAATTCTCTCCCAAATAAAACCATCAACATTCGCCGACTGATCAATACCAGCCTTAGTAAGCTTGGCAATTAAATTTGTATCAACAATATCATCTTTAAATACATTTCCCGAAGATGATTCAAGTTCCATCTGATAAGGTAAATTCTCAAAAGAATATTTAAAATCTAAAACATCATTTTGTAAACTAAAAAGTCTTTCACTTATACCACTTGATCTTGGAACAAAATTAGCAAACACAGCCTTATTAATAAAATTACTTACAGTAGAAGTAGTAACATCAACAAGCCTAGCATCTAAATATAGAGCAGGAGAATAATCATGATCAATAATCCTAACCCTATCACCTATATCAATATCCTTAGGAATCCTATCCGGCACAACCTCATAAGAAACCTCAGGTTCATTGTTATTTTTAAGTTGCAACAAACACTCATCAAAAAGAGTTTTTTGACTAGTCGCTTGTGAATCATAAACCCTTGTAAGATATCTTCCTTTGGTATTAGGCTTAGCCCAAATAGCGTTAGAAACCCTATCACAAAGCCTACCGTCCTTATCGACAAAATACCTACCATCATCATACTTATATCCCTTTAAATTAGTATCTTTTTCTATTTGCTTATTTTGAGTAACAGTTTGAGTAATAGTCTTTTTAGTACTTGGGGGTTTTGGACTTGTATACCTTTCAGACCTTTTCATAATACTTGCAATCTTTGTATGCCAGCTAGGATCAGTCGCATATTGGTGAACTCCGTTATTATGCCTCATTTTATATAAAGTTGTTTGCTTATATGTAGAATTATAATAATTTTTTGCTATCCACTTAGCACCATTAATAATTCCAGAAGCAAGACCTGAATTAGAAAAGTTTTTAGCATTGTCAGGATCATTATCAAAAGCACCAATACCAAAATAATTATTATATTTTTTAGCAAGATTAGACCTTCCCCAAGCCGACTCCAAAGCAGCATGAGATAAAATATATCTTGCGTCAAGACCTGATTGCTTTTGAGCTTCCATAAAAACATTACCTTGACCATTAAAAGGACTTGATGGACTAGTAGCCCTAATCCAGTTATTAAGTTGTCTAGAAGTTAAACCATCTAAATTAAAGCCTAAATCATGATAAATAATATTTGAATTAGTCCAATATCTTTTATTACTAATAGTTTCAGTACCATACCCCGAATTTCTCCACCTAAACCATCTAACAGGAGGCCCACCCGTATAACCATCAATAGGAGTGATAGCAATTCCATTTGAACCATAATTACAATGTATTATCCTGTTTTTATCCAATACCGCACCAGTGTGCCCACCAGCACCCGATGATGCACCTTGCCTACCAGCAATAAAAATATCCCCAAACCTTATATCAGACCTTGAAATCTCATCCAAATACTTTCCCTTCATAGAAAAAAGAGTCTCTGTAGAACCAATATAATGGTTTGAAGGAATTAAACCTGCATGCTTTGCAGCAAAAAACACAGCCGAAGAACAATCATAAGAATTAGGCCCAAGCCTTGCATTCATCGAATAACGAACTTTACCTTTTCTTGCTTGAAACCAATTTATAAAGGGATCAAGCTTACCATTAGTATGCTTAGTAGTTGTTTCACTAGAATCAACATTGACAGTCTTCTTAACAGTTTTAGTAGTCTTAATATTTTCTTTATGAGGTTTACCAACTCCTAAAATAGCAGTTCTTAAATTAGTAATAGAAACATTTCTCTTAACATCCTTAAGTTCCTTACCAATCTCAAGCCTAATACCCCTATCTTCACCCCTTTGTTTAACAAAATTAATCCTTTTTCCCTTAATCTCATTGCCATCAAAAATAAAAGAATAAGAAATTTCAGCACCAAATCTTCCCGCTATTTGAACAATTCTTTTTGTTTGGTTTGATACCCCAGTATATTCCAAAGTCAAATTCCTAGAATCACCAATTTCATCAATACCAATCTTCCACAAAGAATCATCACCAATAGTAGCCAAGATATGCTCTTTCAAAGTGCCCTTCATCTTATGACTACCGACATCAGAATTTAAAAGCTCTAACCCAGCATCTTCTGCAATGATTTTTTTATAAGAGCTAGATTCTTCAACCTCCATAACTTCAAGAACAATTATTCTATTTTTAAAATCAGGAACAAAAACAAAATTTCCAGCTTCAATCTTTTCAACACTTTTATCATTTTTTGCTATTTTGGCAGTATAAATTGCAGTTCCAGTCTTTATATTCTGATTTAATTCATCCTCAACAAGCTTCAAGCCATAATCAGTATCACTACTAGCTACAGCCAAAGTTTCATAAGATCTATTAGTAAAAAATATCATTTAAATCTCTCCCTGTAAAAAACATCAACGTCTGGAACAACATCCGAAGAAACATCAAACATAATTTCATTATCTCCTGGTTTTAACCTTACATTATCAGAACCATAAGCAATAGGACTAAGAGTTTCAATACCATTCACATAAGCCTTATTACTTGCCATATCAAGCCTAATAACATCACCCGCATCAAATTTATACCTAGGATCAGGAACATTGAAAACTTCCTTAATAACCTCAGTCTTAGGCTTAATATAAACCTTGCTATTAAGACCAGTAAATTTTAATCTTATTGCCGCCATATCAAAAGGACCAGGATTATTTGCATATTTCCCGGCCCAAATAACTATATGCGTAACTTGTAATTTTTTGTCAGCAATACTATAAGATCTGCTATAAGTCCTTTTATCCATATCATTATTAAATTTAAATTGCAACTTATCATCTATTTTAGTCATAGTAAGCTTGCCCCAGAAATTTGATGCAAAATTTCTACTACTTAAGCCACTACCTTGTAGCCCCTTTCCGTAAGCCACAAAATTAATCGAAGTCTTTCTATTGTTTTTGTGCGTAGAAAAAAACATTCCCATTATTTCATTATATTTACTCATAACACCAACATAATAAGCTCCGTATTGGCTGTTATCTTTTATAAAATATGAGAAATATGTTTCAAGACAAAAATTCGTACAATCTACACCAATATCAATCTTTTTAGCTGGGCCATGCCAATAGTAACCTTGATTAGATGCAAAATTAACAACTAAATCAGACGCATTGTTATTATTTGCAGCAAAACCCTTACTACTTGCTCCATCAATATCTTGTTCCAAAAGCCAACCAATATATACACCTCTATTAGTTAATAAATAAGCTTTTGATGACTTTGATTGTCTAACATTTTTAGTTTGAGCAACTGGAAAAGTTCTTCCCTTAACCCAAGAAGCCATCCTTTCACCAGTTTGCCAATACTTCGCCCACTTTCCTACCTTAACTTTGCCATTACTAGGAGTAGGCATAGATTTATTCCTTTGAACAAAAGAACCCGCACTCCTCCAAAAAGGATTAATATTATTAATATTAAAAGAAGAAGAGGAAATATCCTTAATCTTCTTATTAATAGAAGTATAAGAACGAGTAGTTTCATACCCATCAGTAACTTTTTCCTTAGTAATAGTAACTTCCTTCAAAGGACTTGCTTCAATAGGCTCACCAAATTGAAAAATTTTATCCTTACTAACAACGGCCACCATATAAGTATCATCCTTCAAAGTAAAATCAAAGGTCGGATAAGCATAATCCGACCCAACATTTTCTAAAATTAAATTAGTTCTAGATTGAAAAGATAACTCCTTAGGATTAATAGCATAAGAAACTCCGTCAGCAATCTCAATATCAATATCAATCTTAGCCTTATCATACGACTTAGGGACATTTATATCTTCCTTAACCCTTCCCCTCCAGTACCTATCAGGCTGATCAGAAAAAATAAATTCCTGTTCCTCTCCAGTTAAAAGCTTATTTAAAACATCAACAGTAGCAAGAACATCATGGAGGATATAAGCATGAATAGTTACTATTCTTCCTTTAACAGATGGACCCATAGACCTTTCAACATCAGTAACAAAAATCAAATCCTTTAAAGACTGTCCATCGACAATAACCTCATACATCTACAAAATGACCCCCCTTCTCCTATTTTCATAAATCTCTCTTCTTTTCTTATATTCATCAATCTTTTTACCAATAATTAAAGAAACTTTCTCACCATCAATATAGACATCATCATCCTTATCACTTAAAAGTTTCAAAAGATTTAAAATCTCTAATAATAAATTCTCAAGCTTTCTATCTTTATTAAGCTTATAATCTCCATAAGAATTTATATCTAAACTAGAATTTAACCTATAAGCTAAATCATCATTATTCACAATAGAATCTAAATTAATAGGCTTAGGACTAATATTAAAACCATCATAAATATCACTTGCCATAGACAAAACATTTTTCTTAACATCAGTAAAACTATCGACCATAGCCCTATTAAGACCACCAATAATAGCCTTACCAGCAGGAACTAAAAGCTTTCTATCATAAGAAATAGGACCTTTATGTTTAGCAATCCAACTACCAATACCACCGACAAACTTTTTAACAGCTCCAAAAGCATTTTTTAAGCCTCTTAAAAATCCATCAATGATAGCCTTACCAGCAGAAAATAAATCAATATTCTTTACAGAATTAATAATTTTTCTACCCAAATCTCCCATGGCAGAACCAACTTTATAAAACATAGAAACAAGTCCTTTAATTAAACTAACAATAAGCTTAACACCCATGGATAAAATTTTAGGTAAATTATTAGCAACGGTAGACAAAAATAAACCAATTAGTTTTAAAACAGTAGAAGCAATCATAGGCAACCTATTTATAATTCCAGTAATAAGCTCAGTCAATAACTTCATACCAGATTGAAGAATCTCAGGTAAATTCGCACCAATATAAGAAACAAACTGAAAAATAATCTTAATAGCAGTTTCACCAATCTTAGGTAAAACACTAATAATACCATCAACCAACTTAAAAAATAAATTCTTTCCAGACTCTAAAATCACCTCTCTATTTTCAACCAAAAACTGAACAAAAGAATTTAACAAATTGCCAACAGCACTTAAAAGCTCAGGAATAGCATTAATAAGACCTAAAATTAAATTCCCAACAATCTCAGTTCCCTCTTGCATCAACCTTGGAAAATTTGACCTTAGCCAAGCAAAAACCTGATCAATAGCAGGATTTAAAGCATCAATAAGTCTAGGAATTCCCTCCAAAATAACAATAGCAAGACTGGAAATAATATTAAAAACCATAGGAATTAAATTATTAAACAAAAAAGTACCAGCTGTTGTAATTAAATTACTCAAAGGCGTTTGAATGTCCATACCAAGTGCCAAAGCTCCCATAAAGTCCTCAGCACTAGCCTTCATAGAATTAAAAGAACCTTCCAAAGTGTCCTTAGCTTCCTTTGCAGTAGTACCAGTAATATCTAACTCACCTTGGATAACATGGATAGCATTAAAGACATCATTTAAATTATTAATATCATACTTTTGACCACTAATTTTTTGAGCATCAGCCAAAAGACGCTCCATTTCTCCGCGAGTTCCCCCATAACCCAATTTCAGGTTGTCTAACCATTTCTACCCCTTGTTTCCAAATATTTAAAAAGAGCCTACATTTGTAAGCTCTAAGGGATTAGACTATATCTTCAACTAATTCAAAGTACCAATTCTTTTTATTACCTTTTGACATTTTTATTAGTTGGCTCGCACTTCCAACCACTTATCAATAGTGATTGTACTGAGTAACAAACTCATAGTCGTTACACCTTCCTATTTCTAGGCTTGGCACGGGATTGTCATAGATTTCTCCTTAGAGTTCCCCCGTTAGCAAAGTTTAAAACTTCACACCCTTGATAAGGTTCACGAGCATACACTACATAATCACTTATGCAGCGGACATTAGATTTCTCTTTATCGTATAATTATTTTTAGCAAAACCTTGATAAGCATCTTGTATGGATTCAATACTAGTACCCATCTTATTAAAATTCCTTAATACCCTCGGTTTCCCGATATTTATTAGGGGAGTAGACTATCTCATATTGATAAATTTAAAAGAATACCCCTTATGTATTCCACCATGGTTGCAACTCCTAGACACTTCGGAAGGAGTAAACCCATCTTTTTTGTTTATTTATCAATCGCACCGCTTTGACCTATGTATCAATAATAGGTCTACTTCCTTTAGGAATAGTCGTTACACTTTCCTCTATCTCAGAGGCTTAGCACGGTGTTGTCCTCGTCTTTACGTTAGGAGTTTCACCGTTAGCAAGCAATCTTTAGCCCACACCCTTGATAAGGTTCAATGCGTTTTAATCGGACATAATGTTTATCCGCCATATCTCTAATAGCCATATCAGCACTTCTTGCAGCCTTTTTTGTATCTCCATCTAGAGATTGCAACAAAGAAGCCGAAAAACTAGTAGCTTGTTGCATATACTGATTAGCAGAAACCCCAGAAGTCTTATAAGCCTCTTTGGCATAATTTTTTACAATATCAGCACTATCCTTAAAAAGAGTTTCAATACCACCAATAGATTGCTCCAAAGCACCACCAGCTTTGATAGAATTAACAAAAGCTTTACCAATACCAGCAGCAGCAATAACCTTGCCTGCAACACCAATAAGCTTGCTAGCAAATCCATGCCCTGCACTTTCCCCTGCACTTTCTACTTCACCACCCATAAGTTTTGAAATAGAACCAGATATCCCCCTAGCAGATGGAATAATTTGAACATAAGCCTTACCTAAAGTAATACCACCACTAGCCATTATTCTCACCTATCCTTTTTAAAATTTCATCTCTTCTCTTTTCAAACTCCTTACCAGATACATAACCTTTTATTTTCTTCTCCTTATCTTCCTTAGCTAGCAAGATATCACTAATATACTTAGGCTTAGACTTAGAATTAGAAAAACTATATAAAAGTAAAGATAATCTATCCAAAATACCAGCCATAATTATAGTATCCAAATCAACACGCATACCAGAAATTTTTTTCTTAAGCCTTGAATTATCACCCAAGCCAAAAACAAAAACTCCAAGTTTTTTAAAATTTAAACTTTTATAATCATAAATACCATAATGCTCAGCCAAATCACAGATAAGATCATCCTCATAATCATAAACTATCTTGGCAAGGACAAAGAGTTTTTTAAATCATTACTTTCCATAATCTCCCTTAAAACATCGCTAACCTTAAAGGCATCAACAATTCCCTTATCATCTCTACAAAACTCATACAAATTTTTCTTTTGCCTATCTCCAAGAAACTTAGTTAAAAAATCTGGAATAATTGAGAAATCTTCCTTATCAACCTTAGCCAATAATTCCAAAAATTCCATATCCCTAAAGATATCAGTATTAATAGAAAATCTAAAACCAGACTTAGTAATACCTTTAACCATCTTGTCATTCAAATTTTTAAAATTCTTTTTCCTACTCATTAAGCACCCACCCCACTAGGTTCAGCACCTTTAATATATTCATAATGAGTATTACCATCACTATCAGGAAGACATTCAATAGTAGTTTCATAACCAATAGCCTCATCATCCTTATAAGAAATCTCCCCTACTTCACTAATAACCCCATTAGGAATAACCATTCTTTTAATAGTATCACCACTTAAAATAGTTTCAATAACAAAACATCTAGCCTTCATAGGCTTAGCATTAGCCTTAATAGTAATACCAGTTTTTAAAGTCCCAGAAACATTCTCATCTCCATAAACAACCTTTAAAACATCAACATTTAAAACCCCAATAAGAGTAAACTTATAAGTATCAGCCTTTTCAGTTTGACTTACCAAAACAGTTTTACCACCCCAAGCCTTAATCTTCTCAGACTCAGGAGTATTTTCATTAGAAATTCCATCCTCAGAAACATAACCCAAAGAAACAAACTTCGCATCTAATTTTCCAGTCGCATCAGTAGGTAAAGTAGTCCCCAAAGGTGCAGCTAAAATAGCACCATCAGTCAAAGGCTTACCATAAGATACATTATTAACATCAGCCATAATATCCTCCTTTAAAATTTATAATAATAAATATCAAAAACAGCTTGATACCTATATTTTTTCATCTCAACATCTGTAAAATTATAATCAGAATTTAACTTTACCGATCCAATTCTTTTATCATTAGCCAAAAACTCCATCGCCTCCTTAACCTTTTCATTATTAAGAGCAGCCATATACAAGCTATCCCCGTAAGATTGAATAGCAAAAGTAGCAGATAAAAGCCTATTATTAGAAAAACTTCCAGTCTTTTCTACAACAATAAAACTCTTATTTTTATAATTTTTAGGATATTCAAAAAAGATATCCATCTTTAATTTTTCTCTAAGAAAATCCCTCACTAACTTTTCAATCATCTTAAAACCTTTATAAGAGTATTATTCTTTAAATTATCCCTTTTAGCCTCATAAGTATCAGCAAAAACCATAGTATTTACCCTGGTCTTTCCGACTATAGAATTCATACTATAACCCTCACCAGCACGATTTTTAATATTAGATCCATAAGACTCTAAAACACTTTTAATCTCAGAACTCTTCAAGAGATTTCCTACACCGTTTTTATCAAGAACAAATTTAAACTTTTTCATTCGATCACCTCCACAAATGCTTTCTTATTCCAATCTAAAGGAATAAGATCAGAAATTCCTTCAATAACCTTGCCAAAAACCCTAAATCTTTGATTAAAAAATATAACTTCCTTATCTTCCCAAGAATTTTTATCTCCCTTGGGAATACCCAAAGTATATACAGCCTTTTTACCATAAAGATTTAGCGAATTAACAACATCATCAGAAACAGTAGGTGAAACCAAAACATTATCTACGCTAATTCTTCTATCTTCATAAACATTAGCACCGAAAGGATCCTCAGAAACTTTAACCTTATCAATCAAAATCACAGTGATCCCTTTTATCTTCCTCATAAAAATCAATCACCCCATATCTTTGTCTTTTAAGACCAAGCCTAGCAAGTTCACTTTTTTTAATAAAAAGACCACCACCAGGAACAAGAAAAGAACCAGAAAAAGAATAACCCAAAGCAGATTGAGAATACTGAGTCATAGGCTCCCCATCAGTCGCAGTCATCAAAGTTCTTGCAACAACATCAACAATAACTGATTTTAAAACAGACCTATAAGCTTCATTATCATCTGCCATCTTATCTAAATCTTTCCCAACCTTATAAGCCTCAGCCTTAAGAGAACTTACAACAATAGGAATAAGCTCCTTAGCCCTTAAAACTTCATCACTCTTCAAAGGTCGCCATAAAGATATAACATCATCAACAGAGCAATACTCCATTTTATTCTCCCATCATTAATTTATATAATTCATCTTTTCTTGCTTTTGGGTCATATTCTACTCCCATAGCATCAAGTTGGATCATTATATCTTTTTTGGTAATCTCATCTTTCCTACTATTTTTTTCCGATGTTTCCTTTTCTTTATTTGTTTCATCTTCAACCTTTATAGGGTCTTCTTTAACTTCTTCACCTAATCTTTGCCAATTTTCTCCAAACAAAACATCAGGGCTAGACATTCTAGCCCCTGTTTTTGTGTTGATATATTCAAACATTATGATGATTCACCTTCTTTAATAATTGCAAAATGATTAGGATCTAATATTCCCCATCCTAGGTAAGTTTCACATCTTAGATATACTTGGTTGTATCCTTTCAAATCTTTTCCAGAATTATCAGGATCACCATATTTAATCACTTCAAAAGGAATTTGCTTAGCATACCCCCACTTGAACATATTAGAGAAATCACCAACAATAGCCTTATCTTTAGTGCCTTTTCCAACAGTAGCATTTACATCTACTTTTAATCCATTAACAGAACCAGGATTTGCTCCCCATCTTAATTCTGGGAATAGTCTTGGTGTACCTTCTTTTCCATCTACAGTTTGTTTTGCCATAGCAGTGGCAAATGTTGGGTCAAATGCGGCTCCTGTTACATCTCCTTCAGATCCTCTAATTAAACCTACAGCACTTTCAATATTTTCATCAGGATTTTTCTCATTAAAGACAACTGTTTGAGTAACTTTCTTGTCAAAATAATTATCTCCAATTACAGTAGATGCTTGACTAGTTCTTGGGTTTACCCCATGAAAAGCCATAAGGTCTAAACCTTTTGCAACCTTTTTGGCATATCCATCATTAAAGGCTTTCAAAATATTTAATTTGTATTCTTCAGATGCATACAAAAATTCATCTGTTACCCTTGCACCATATTCAATTTTTAATGGAACCATGATAACAGTATCAAGGCTTATACCACCTTCAGATTTTTGTCCACCTTCTGCAACAATGTCAACTTCCTTATCCATTGAAAAAACAAATTCTTTATTTCCATTAAAAGAAATTGGAGTTTGTTTGGATAAAACAGCCAAAGATGAATTACCTTTAACCTTATTCATTAAATCATTTACTAAAATTTCTGGGAACAATTCCCCTCTGCTTAATACCATATTTATTCTCCTTCCATATCAAGACCATCAAGAAGTTTTTTCAAAGCTTGGTCTTTTTCATCACCCTTATTTTCATAAGATTTGAGTGGTGGTTCATAAGATTTTTTAGATTCCGAAAAATATTTGGCCATAACTTCTGCATCTTTTTTCATAGAATCTTCATCATCTCCAGAAATCTTTTCAGCAAGCTTAAAAGGTAGACCATATTCCAAGGCTATATTTCTTTTAACTTCCGCTCTTTCAAAAGCTGAAATCTTTTCATTAAGACCCTTAATGGTTTCATCCTTTCCCTTTACTTCTTCCAAGCTTTCTTTGTATCCTGCCACTTCATTTTTAAGACTAGAATTTTCGTTTTTTAGGCTATTTATTGATTCTGCAAATTCTTCCTTTGCTTCCTCTTTTGCCTTTTTGATTGCTCTTTCTAATCTTGGTTTGATAATCGCATCAAATTCTTCTTGACTTTCAATTACTTTAAATTCGCTCATTTTCTCTACTCCATTTCCCCGTGTCCGGTATTTTTATATTAAAAAAGTGACTGTAAACTAATAGTTGACACCCACTTTAATAATCAATATATAATTTTCTGCTTGTTAGTAGACTTTATTTCTTTTACTGCCCAATGTGCAAGTAAGCACGCATCCATAAGGCTAATATCCATATCATCGAATTGAGATTTATAGCCAAAACCACCAGATGAACCGATATTTCTTTTCTCACAATTAGTAACAACCTGAGATAAAGAAGGTTGATCCATGTGTCCAATACTTTTATCAAAAATCCCCTGTTCCCAAAGAGAATTAGCATTTATAATTTCTTTTACAGTAGGTAAAATTATATTTTTAACCTTAGCCTCTTTTAATTCATCCTGCAAAATAAATTGCCTACTGGCTCCGTCTATTACAACAGCTTTAGGCTTAGTTTTTATTAAAAAATTAATTATCCAATTATCGCCATTTCTAACATTCTGACAATCAATAGCTTCAACAAAAACCATTTTTGATAAAGTCTTACAAGCGACAGCCAAAGATACATTAGTTCCATCATTTCCAAACTTTATTCCAACGTACATTTCTCCAGTAAGAATAGGCAAAGACTTTAATTTTAACCTTTGCCATTCCTTTTCAGTTATAGCTGATTTTTGGTTATATGAAATCCACAACCCCAATCTTTGAATATTAAAATCTGTTTCATCTGAGCCGATTTCATCTTCAATAGAACGTTCTGTAAAAATAGTCCCCAAAGATGGATTAGTTTTATACCAAAGCTCACTATCATGAATATCTGACATTTCTGGCACAGACCATTCTGCCCAATAGGCATTGTTTGGTCTTGATGTTAAACATTGTTTTCTAAAATTAACAAAAACCATACCAGAAGATATGGGAGTTGGTGGAGTTCCACACATTATAGTTTGAGGATTTTTCGAAGATGTTACCGTATATTTAAGAGCAGATTCTTGGTCATCAGTATATTCTTGTGCCTCATCAATTATTAAAAGGTCAAAGCCTTCCCCAAGTCCACCAGTAGAAGTTCTTGTCCTAAACTCCACCCTTCCACCAGTTTCAGGAATTTCTACACGTTCACGACCCGTAGCCCTCAAAGATTCATACTCAATATTTGCATCATCCAAAACCCTACATAACTTCTCCCAAGAAGCGTGAGAAGTATTAGTCCTATGAGCAGTATGATTAACAACTTCTCCATTCAAGAGAGCATAAACTTCTCTCATAACTAAAATTTCAGACTTTCCATTTCTTCTTGGCAAAGAATAACCACATTTAGTATGAGTCCACAACCCATCTTCATTAATAGCCAAGATATCTTTTAATAATAATCTTTGCCACTCCATGGTTTTTCTTTTAGATCCTTCATAAAGTTCTACGCACTTTTTAAAATCAGATTTCTTATATCCTTGACTTATCTTTTGGGTAGGAGTCTGTTTACCTAATCTATTCAATACAAACCCCTTTCAAAATTCTCAATAAAAAATAGCAGTTTAATGACTTACCTAGGTCAATCAAAATTTCGCAAGTAAACATATGACTTACTCACGATTACTATTTTAAAAGTAAGCAAAAAGGAGAGCTATTAACTCTCCTAATGCTTGGCTTTAAAGCTGACTTTGATGTGAGATTAAGATGAGATTGAGGGGTACTAATTCTCATTTCATCAATAAGCATTTCTCGGTTTCGCTTATTCTCTTAACAGCATATTGTGGAATATCATTCTGTTGTCAACTACATAATACCACAAAAAGTAGTAAATATAAATGATTTTAAAGCCCTCTATGCTCTTATTTTTTTCTTTTAAGGTAGTGCCTAGATACCTAACTTCACAAAAACTTTAAAACCACTAGCTACTATACAACAGAATTATACTGTTTAAGTTCTTTTTTCACTAAAAAAGCACACCTAAATGCTTGAATCTAATTCCATAAAGACATTATAGCTCTTGCCTCTTTAATCAAATTAATTAATTTCTTCATTCTTGAATTATCTCTTAAATAAGCTATCCCATCTCCAGTTATTTTTATCTTGGATAAGTCATATCCTACAACATCACCACCCCAAGCCTTAGTTAAAATCAAATTTTTTATATATCCTTTATCCTCTAAATCTTCAAAAATAGAAATAAAATAATCATCCCTAACAGGAAAATCATCCGTCAAAGGACATAAATACATATCATCAATATAATTATCTTTAAGCTTCCTATACAAATACGTTAAAATCTTAAAAACCAAAACATCATAATCATCCTTAGCCATTATTACCTCCACTAAAAAAGCACACCTAAAATCTTACCCTATAAGTTTAGTTGTGCTTTAATTTTCTTTATTCATTTTCTTTCTATATTCTTCTAGTTCTTTTAAATTAATCTCAGATTGTCTTTTTTCCTCTTCAGTTAATGGACCAGAATTCTGAGAAAGCATTCTGTCTGAAAAATTTTGTCTTGCCTCTTCTAAATAATCGTTATTTTTTGTTTTCATAATCCCTCACAATATAAATATAATTTCCATTATCATCGAATAGTTTTTCTAAATCAGTATCTATATTTAAAAGATACTCTCTTTGTTTTTTGTATTCACTTAATGACTCTACATAACTTCCTCTTGTTCCCTTGGGAACTATTATTGCAACATTAGGACTTCCTTTTATAACACCTTTTTTAGTAACAGAAGTACTCAAAAACTTTTTATTACTACCTTCTAATAATTTAGGATAATGGTCTTTTCTATAAACAATTATATCGTGTTTTAATTTGTTTTTCAATAAACCCTTATTAATATTAGTTGTATTTCTAAGTATTATTTCTTTTTCTTTATCATTGAAAGGTTTATATCTACCATCTAAAAATCCATTGATTTTTTCAAACAATCTTAGTCCATCTTCATCTTTTCCATTAAAAGTATATTTATTAATAGCCTTTACTTCATCATCACTTAAAGTTTGAATCCATTCCTTAGCATCTTTTCTAAGTATATTAACAACTTTATCATCTGGTAACGGATTATATCCTAACTCTATAGCCTTTGACCTAGCTATATTATTCAATTTATTGTCTACTATCTTATTTGATAATTCAATTCTTTCCTTAATTTTATCATTGTTATCAACATCAGTCCATTTCTTAGACCAAACATTCTGTCTTTTGCTTTTATCAGGAACATAGTCAACTCTACATCTGCAATGCCTATGTCTTCTAAATACATCATTACCAGTATTTTTTACATCTTCATAATTATATATACCCGCTAATTTATCACACCAATCACAACATTTTCCATTTGTATATCTTTCTATTTTTGGACTTAATCCTGCTTTTGAATGTAAATCAGCATTTGTTCTTATAGTATCATCCACAACAGACTGAGTAAAATTTACAATAGGTTCATCTAAAAGCCGCTTGCCTTTTTCAAAATCATCATAATTAGATATCTTATCAACAATCTTATCAATCCTATCTTGATTTATTTCTGCCTTTTGAGCCTTTATTGATATGTTTGCTTTTTTATTTAACACCCTTTGAACTTCCTTTGAATATTCAGAAACTAAGTCATAATTTCTTGTCATATTAGGATCTATAAGCCTTTTTGCAATATTATAATACATTTTATTATCAGGAAGAATACCAGCACTTAAATTATCCTTAAAAGCATCAGATAAAATTTTACCAACTTCAATAGCAAATTCATTTGCATCCTTGTAGTCTGCCTTATCATTTTTCAAAGCATCTAATTTTTCTTTTAAAATTTTTGACTCTTTTGTTCTTTCTTTAAAACCTTTATCAATCTCTTTTAATAAATTAGGGACAATATCTTTAACTTCATCATTGTTCATTATCTACCTCTACTTTTGGAGGTTCTTTACTTGCATCAAAGCCAGTTAAGTCTGAAAGATTATCTTTTCCAAAAAATCCAGGTATAGCTTGATTGATTTTTATAGATGCATCCCCAATACCAGAAAGAGTCGTAACATCAGGTTCAAAAACTGGATACCAAGTAGGCTTTATTTCATAAAATTGATTTCTTAAATAAGGATATTCATCCTCCAAACATCTTGCAACATAGCCGACATTTAAAAAACAAGAACCGAAACACCTTTGTGCCTTTCTAGCCGTAATTCTTAAAGTTTCATGACTTGCTTTTATAGCTTCCGCAGATGATGGATTATCAGTTATAAAACCTAAATCATCTAGAGTCAGTCCCGTTTCTCCAGCAAAAGCTGACGCTAAAGTTCTTAATTGCTCCGTAAAAGGACTCATAGAAGGTTGAGTAAATTGTCCAAGTTTTGGACTATCCCCTTCATCATCTTTTGTAAATTGTAAAAAACTTGATACAGTAGCTTTCCATTTTTCCATAGGTTCAGCATCTTGTGAAAGCCCTACTATATACTTTTGAGGAAAAGAATAAAACTCAGCAGTTACATCCGCCCTTTCTAAAGTTCTTTTAGCATGAGCTTGAAAATACATAGAAGGTCTAGTTATTCGACTTCTACCGAAAGGCCTTACAGCGTCAGGGCGATAAATAATAGGCACTAACAAAGGAATACCCGTGGGATTTTTCACACTAGAATAAAGCTTACCTTCCAAATAATAATCAGTCCTATCTGGCAAAAACATAACTTCTGTTTTAGGAGTTCCATTTTCAAGCTTATCAAGAACTGCATATCCAATTTTTAAAAGACCCGTAATAGGGTCTATAACTCCAGTCGCTTCACTACCCTCTATAATCTGCAACCTTGGATATCCCCCATTGCTCATAGATATATAAATAAAGCAACATGAAGAAATCAAGGCAGAAAGAATTGCAGAATCAAAAAATATATCTGGATTATTAAGATTAAATATTTTATTTAAATCAAATAAATCATTTGAAAATTCTTTAAAAACAAGTCTATCAGCCAAACTATCAACAGCCTTAGTACACCAACCAAGAGATGACTTATACATATGTCTAATTTCTGGTGGAATAGTTATACCAAAATCATTCTCCCTAAACTTAGAATCATAATATAAATATCTTTTCCTAACCATAGGCTGAAAACTATTCAATTTTTCTCTTAAAAACTCTAAATCATATTCCATAAATTACCTTTCTATGTATTTCATAAATTCTTTTTCCTAAAAAATCACGACCCCGCATGATTTTAAATGTACAGTAGACGGCTGAACTCCAGCCGACCGACCAGGCAGGGGGGGATGCCCCCTATAATTATTTAAATTTTTTCGATTTATATTTTGTCCAGTCAGTTGACCAAGGAAGATTCCTATTTCCTATCACTTTGAGCTCCATATTTGTCTTATTTTTAAATAACTTATCTGACTTTGTTCTATTACAAGTCCAATGAGCAAGCTGTAAATTAGATATGTCTGACGGATGTCCACCCTTTGAAACTGGAATGATATGATCAACACAAGGAGCTAAAGGATTAGGTGGTTTCAAACTCAAATCAACAGGCTTGCCACATATCCCACAAACGTTCTGAGTCTTAAAAATAATCTTCTTATTCCTTTCAAAAGCCGCACGATGTGGCCCACTTCTATCTGGTCTTTCCATAGCCCTTCTCCATAAATATTAAATATATAAAAAAAGACGAGCCAAAACTCGCCTTTAAAATGTATACACTTTTAACCTTATAAAAAGTATACCACAAAATAAGAAATTTGTCCCACTTTTTTATAAATTTTCTCTTCTTAATCTAATCCATTCCTCAACTTCAAGCAAATCATCTTCATTTGCCCAATCCCTAATATAAGCCTTACACCCCGATTTATTCCTAGACTTTTTCTTAACATCAGGATTTTTAGCATCCCATTTTCTACTAGCCCTTAATTGTGCATCACTTGTTTTATTCTCAGTCATACTACCTCCTAAATAAATAAATTATTAATCCAATAACTCCAACCATAGCTAAGGATTCAAATACTTCTCTGATACTTGGCTTTTCAAAAGATAAATCTACTTTGATTTTCATAATTTTATTAGTATAATGGTATCAAAAGCTAGGGGCTTAACCCCTAACTATTTTGATTTTGAGTCTTAACCCAAAGAATCTTATTTCAAGTTCGAATTCTTTGACGTTAAGGCTCTTTTTATTTTCATTAACCATTATACTTTCCTCCTTTCATCCTTATATTATACGACCATCGTATATATTTGTCAACACTTTTTTGAAATTTTTTAATAAAAAAAGAGCAGAAAACCGCTCTAATTTCAATCATTATAAAGACTTTTATAAATACTCAATAAAGCAATATCACTCTTTCTCCAAATCATACTTTTAGACAAATCATATCTTACAGCAAGCCCCCTAATAGTATCATGATATTTACAACCCTTATCATAAACCCAAAGCCTAAAAACAATAGATTCCAACATATTATCATTAAGCATAGAAATAGCCTTTCTAATCTCCCTATCACCCCGCCTAATTTCTTTAATCTCATCTTCTAAAGATTGAATTTCATCAAGCATAAAAATAATTTTCTCCTCTTGACTAGACCCACCACCACTAGTAGGATCAGAATCCGACCACCCACAACGAAGCATGCCAAGCCTATCCCTTTTCCCCCTTATTTCAGACTTAATTTCATCAATTAATTTAAGATTTTTCCCATAATTTGAAAGTCTAACTTTTACAATATCGATATCTCCCCTACGCTTTCTATCTTCTACAATCTTTCTATAATTCATCACAAACCCTCCTCATTCTTTTTCTTTAAGTTTCTTTCTCATTTTTTGAGTTAATACATGCATCTTTCCCCCTCCGCTAAAATGTATAATTATTTATTATTTTTAGATTTCTTTAAAAATAACTTTATCCCCATATTTATATAAAAATAATTTCTTTTTAAGCATGTAGACGTCAGTCTTAAAACCTTTAACATCTTCAACAATATTTTCTCCAGTTTCACAATCTATATAGCTAAAATCAGCTACATAAGTTATTTTCCTTTGAGCTTTATCATGATATCTAAATTTATCCTGCAACAGATAAACAGGTTGTAACTTTAAATCCCTTATCCTCCCCGCTCTTTCCAGTAGCTTTAGCTCCTTATATCTACAAGCTTCTTTTTTGCTATCAAATTTTGACCCATCCACTATAATTTTCTTAGCTTTATATTTACTAGCCAATTAATCCTCCCAGTTAATTTCATCGTACAATTAAAATTTGGCACTAAATTTCAATTTATTTGTCTTTCTAGTATTTTTATATGTCTAACCATAACTTTTTGAAATTTGATATGTCTACGTGCTTTATTTTATAAACAGTCTTCACATCTCTTTTCTATCTCGTCATTAATCCTGTTTATCAAATCTTTAAAAGCCTCTCTTAGCATTATTAGCGTTTGATATTTCAGTTTTGGTATGTCTTTTATTATTTCTTCAATTAGTTTTTCCACTCTTTCCCCCTAAATACTTTTTAATAACTCGTCCAGTTCTTTTTTTGCAGCCCTTTCTCTTTCCATGCGTTCTTCTAAGTTTAGATCTTTAAGTTTTGGCAATTTAGCATATTCTAAGCCTTTATCTTTGAGATGTCGAACTTCTTTTGCCTTAGGATTGTAGTTTGCATTCTCTCTAAATAAACTTTTGTTTTCTTTCTGTGAATTATTGCCATACAGTCTTTCATAAACGTTTATCTTTTTAAAAATTCTATCCCTGTATTCTTTAGCTTTCTGCGTTTTCTTGTCTTCAACGTGATCATTGAAATAATTGATTTCTCTTAGAATCCTATAACAATCAGTTAGAGGACTTTTCCCCTCCAGAAAGCCATAATTCATTATAACAAGCCCTCTTCTTTGTAGATCTTTTGTAGATGAGCTTGCCATTGTTCATCAGTCATACCGTCAATAAGATTAGCCTTTTGCCCATAATCCCCGCTATGATATACACTATGTTTTTTAGAGTTTACAGGCTTTTTGTCTATATAATTGCCCTCTAGAACCTTGATAAAGTTGTTCGGCTTTACAAACCAATCAAAAGTTATCTTAAAATCACTTACATATCCCTTTAAAAACTTGCTATTATCAATACTTCTAATAGCTTTAATCACATTTTCCAAACCATGTTCATCAATCCTAGCCTTTAGCATTGTATATCTCTTACTATTAGCATTTAATGTTTGTATTCTGGGAATATTTTTATCAAGCCTATTCCATTCATCGATTACTTGATTAATTGACGTATCGGTATACGAATCG